>JBQCFN010000110.1:0-5477 GCA_051959035.1 Lysobacteraceae bacterium
CACCGGCACGTGCAGCACCAGGCTGTCGTCGTCGCCGGCCAGCATCTGGCGCAGGTTGTCGGTGGCGCGGCGCGCGCCCGGCAGCGGGCCGCCGAGGTAGTAGCGCACGATCTCCGCGGTGCCGCCGCGGCCGCCGTCGTCGCTGCCGTCCCACAGCGCCAGCAGCAGGTGGCAGTGGTTGGCGACGTGCAGGCCCGCGGCGAGGTACTGGCGGTTGCGCCACGGGCCGGGCGCGCGCAGGCGCTCGAGGTCGAGCTCCGGCGGCGCCAGCTGGATCGGGGTGGCCTGCGCCAGCAGGGCGAGGAAGCGCGTGCGCGCCTGCGCGTCGGCGAAGTCGTCGAGGTAGAGCTCCACCGGCATCGGCAGCGGCACGTACAGCCGCGCGCCGTGTGCGAGCGCGACCTCGGCCGCGATCTGGTCGCCGCCCTCGGCGAGCGGCGACAGCATCGACAGCGCGAGCACAGGGAAGTCGGCGCGCAGGCGGCCGATCGCGCGGTCGAGGAACCCGCGCAGCCGCGGCACGTCTTCCGGCCGCAGGTCGCGGTGGCTGGTGACGCCGAGGACCAGCGCGGTGGGCGGTGCCGCGTCCCGCTGCACCGGCGCGTCCATGTCAGCGGTTGATGATCATCGGATCGCAGGGCGGAATGGGCTGGTTGTTGCGGTCGGTCATGAACAGCGCGTACTTGAAGTTGCCGCTTTGCGATCCGCCGCCGTTGTGGTCGGTCATGGACAGCACCCGGCGCGCCCCGTCGACGTTCGGATGGCTGAACACCGGCGCGGCATGGCCGCTGCCCCGCCTGGGGCAGTCGTTGGGGTTCCGCGCCGGCGTGATCGCGATCGCCTCATGGCTGTCGAACATCTCGCCCCCTTCGGACACCAGCGAGAACCGGATGTCCGCGGCATCGTCGACGGTGCTCAGGTCGATCGTGCCGTCGGTGCTGACGTTGTCGCCGGAAAAGGTGTAGGTCGGCTGGGTGCCGTTCCAGGTGATGTCGACGCTGATGTTGATCGCGGTGGCGTCGTCGCTGAGTGCTTTCATGGCGTGGCTCCTGCGGTGCCTGGGTGGGGCGCGTCGGCCAGGCCGACGCGTGGATCGGTGCCGGCGCGGGGGCGCGGCGCGGGCGTCGGTGGTGCCGGCCCGGCCGGCGCGGAGGGAGCCGGATGCGCCCCGCGCACCGGCGCCGTCGCGGCCAGCCCCGCCGCCGGCCACGGGAACAGCGGGGCATAGCCCTCGTCTTCCAGCCGCGCGCGCGCCGGCGTCGCGGCCGGGGTGTCGCCGGTGAGCAGCGAGACGCGCACCCAGGGATCGAGCACGCGCCAGTAGCGCGAATCGCCGGCGAGCGGCTGCAGCGCGCGGCGCGCCTCGGCGTAACGGGCGGTGGCCTGCGCCTGCCGCCCGGCATCGGCGGCCGCAATGCCGAGGATGAGCTGGGCGTGCGCGTAGCGCCCGGTTTCCTCGGCCGAGTCCGGGCGGGCGCCATGCGCGTACACCGCCTGCAGGCGCTCGACCACCTTGGCCGTCGCGGCCCGGTCACCGTCGCGCAACGCCAGCAGGCCGCGCAGCATGAGCGCGTCGAGCACTTCGCGGCGCACCTGCCGGTTGGCCCCGGCGAAGGGCAGCGCGGCCTCCACCAGCGGCTGCGCCGCGTCGAGGTCGGCCATCGCCTCGGCCGTCCTGCCCTGCCCCAGCCGCGCGCCCGCGCGGCGCACCAGCGCGCGCAGGTAGGCGCGGCGCCAGTCTTCGTTGGCGGGATCGAAAGCCACCAGCGCGCGCATGCGCGCCCGCGCCGCGTCGGCCAGGGACTCGGCGCGCGCGTGGCGGCCGAGCGCATCCTCCACGACCGACTGCACCAGCTCGGCGCTGGAGAGTTCAAACTTCCAGCCAGGGTCGGCGGGGTGCGCCGCGACGATCCGGTGCAGGCCATCGACCTTCGCGGCCATCAGCCGCGCGGCCTGGTCGAGGTGGCCCAGCTGCTCCTCCACGTTGCCCTGCCAGGAGAGGTTGTCGGCGATTTCGAACGCGACCTGCGGATCGCCAGCGCTCTTCGCCGCCACCGCCTGCAGGGTCGCTCCCGCCTGCCGGAAACCCGCGCTGGCGCGTGCCAGCTGGCCGCGCTCCAGTTCGAGCGTGGCGAGATTGCCGTCGCCGTAGGCCAGTTCGTGCAGCCATTCCACCCTGCGCGGATCCAGCGCGAACACGGCGCGCGAGGTGTCGCGATAGCGGGTGAGCCAGCGTTGCGCGTTGTCGAGATCGCGCCGCTGCCAGTAGACGTAGCCGATCCAGTACTCGGCCTGGCCGCGGTCGAACAGCAGCTGGCCGTCGCGCGGATGGCGCCCGGCCAGCGCGCGGCTGCGGGCGTAGGCGCGCGCGAAGGCCGCCTGCGCCTCCGGGTAGCGGTTCTGGTCCAGGCGCACCTGGCCGAGCTGGGTCAGCGCCTGCGCCTGCCAGGCGAGCGTGCGGTCGTTGAGGTCGCGCGGATCGAGGCTGTCGAAGTAGGCCATCGCCTTGTCGCCGACGCTGTCGAGCAGGTCGAGCCGGCCGACCTTCTGCAGCCGGTCGCGCAGGTCGCCGAGCATGAAGCCGAGCAGGTCCTCGGCCTGCGCCTGCCGCCGCTGCGCGTCGTTGCGCGCCACCAGCGCGACCGAGGCGAGCGTGCCGAAGCCGATCGCGACCGCGGCGAGCACCGCGGCCAGCCACGCCATCCTCCGGTGGCGGCGCTGCGCGTCGCGCTGCGCAAGCTCGCCCAGCGGCACGCCGGCCAGGCCGGCGACCAGCTTCTGCAGGCCGAGCCGCCAGCCGTCGCCCCGCGGCCGCAGGTCCACCGCCACCGGCGCGCGGTCGGCGGTGCCCACGCCCTGGCCGAAGCGCTCGCGCAGGCTCGGGCCGAGGCATTCGCGCGGGTCGTGCGCGTCTGCGGTGTTGGGTTCGCCATCGAGCAGCACGCACAGCAGCGGCGCGTCGGGATGCAGGCGGCGGAACGCCGCGATCTCCGCCTCCACCCACTGCGAGCGCGCCGACGCCGGCGAGCACAGCACGACCAGCGCGCGGCTGGCGGCGAGCGCGGCCTCGACCACGCTGCCGATCTCGCCGCGGGCGTCGAGCTCGTCGCGGTCGCGGAACACCGGATACAGGCGCGCGGGCACCGGCCCGTGCGGGCTGGCGCGGCCCACCAGCCGGCGCGGCAGGCGGTAGGCCTCCAGGGCGCGGTGCAGCTTCGCCGCCATGCGCCGGTCGGCGTGGCTGTAGCTGAGGAAGGCCCAGTAGCGCGGGGGAACGTCCACGGGCATCGCCTTGGGGGAAGGTCGATACCGGGTCAACGCCCGCGCGCCGCGCGGGCGGCCACGCGCCGCTTTCACGCAGCGATCAAGCGGCGGGCAACACGATGAATGCGCACTCGTGCGTGGAGCGCCCTTCGTGCCCGGCCGCTGGACCCGCAGACGCATGACCTGGACCATCGTCGTGACCGTGATCCTGACCGTCTTCGCGGTCGCGATCGCCATGAACTTCGCCACGCCCGAGAAGCAGCTCGAGCGCAAGATCGAGCACCGCTACGGCGTGGCCGACCCGCAGTTCCGCCGCGAGATGGGGGTAATGCTGGGCCCGGCGATCGTGCCGGGCAACCGGGTCGAGGACCTCGAGAATGGCGACGAGATCTTCCCGGCGATGCTGGCGGCGATTCGCGGCGCGAAGAAGACCATCACCTTCGAGACCTACATCTACTGGTCCGGGCACGTCGGCCAGGAGTTCGCCGACGCGCTGTCCGAGCGCGCCCGCGCCGGGGTGGCGGTCAACGTCACCATCGACTGGGTCGGCAGCATCTCGATGGACGAGGGCCAGCTGCGCGAGATGCAGGACGCCGGCGTGCGGGTGGAGCGCTACCGCCCGCTGCACTGGTACAACATCGGCCGGCTCAACAACCGCACCCACCGCAAGCTGCTGGTGGTGGACGGGCGGATCGGCTTCACCGGCGGGGTCGGCATCGGCGATCCCTGGCAGGGCCACGCGCAGGATCCGGACCACTGGCGCGACATCCACTTCCGCGTTGAGGGCCCGGTGGTCGCGCAGATGCAGGCCGCCTTCAACGACAACTGGATCAAGACGTCCGGGCAGGTGCTCAACGGCGTCGACTATTTCCCGCCGCTGGAGCCCGCCGGCGACATGGACGCGCACATGTTCATCAGCTCGCCCGCCAGCGGCGCCGAGAGCATGCACCTGATGTACCTGCTGGCGATCGCCGCCGCCGAGCACAGCATCGACCTCGAGGCGGCGTACTTCATCCCCGACGAGCTCATCAGCAAGGCGCTGGTGGCGGCGCGCCGGCGCGGCGTGCGGATCCGCGTGCTGCTGCCGGGGAAGAACACCGATTCGGACGCCGCCCGCATGGCCTCGCGGGCCGCCTGGGGGCCGTTGCTGAAGGCCGGGGTGGACATCCACGAGTACGACCCTACGATGTTCCACAACAAGATGCTGATCGTGGACCATCTGCTGGTGTCCGTGGGCTCGACCAACTTCGACCTGCGCTCCTTCCAGCTCAACGACGAGGCCAGCCTCAACGTGTACGACCCGACCTTCGCGGCCAGGATGACCCGGGTGTTCGAGCGCGACCTGCAGCGCTCCACGCCTTACACCTACGCGCGCTGGGCCAGGCGGCCGTGGACGGAAAAGTTCGCGGAAACCTTCATCCAGCCGCTGAAGTCGCAGCTGTGATGCGCCTTTCGCGCCGGCTGCGCGCGGCCGCCTGCCTGGGCGTGCTGCTCGCGCTCGCCCTGCCCGCCCCGGCCGCGCTGTGCGCCACCGCCCGCCCGGTGCCGCGCGACGCGCCCCTTCCCGCCCCGCCCGCCGACACCGCGCCGGGCACCGCCAGCGCCAACCAGGTCGCCGCCGAGGTGCGCGCGGGCAAGAAGGAGGACAGCCGCATCGCCGCCGCGGTCGCGGCGAAGCTGCTGCGCCAGCCCAACCTGCAGAAGGTCACCGTCGCGGTGAACGCCGGCGTGGTCACCCTCGCCGGCCAGGCGCTCACCGACCAGGACCGCGACCGCGCGGCGACCCTGGCCAGGCAGGTGGACGGCGTCAGCGACGTCATCAACGACATCCAGCTCGATGCCGACCTGCGCACCCGTTTCGATGCCGCGCTGGCGGAGACGCGCGGCAAGCTGGTGCGCGGGGTGGCGGCGGTGCCGCTGCTCGCCATCGGCCTGTTCATCGTGCTGCTGTCGGTGTGGCTGGGGCGGATGTTCGCGCGCCGGCCGGCGCGCTGGCTGCGGTCGCGCAGCCACAACCCGTACATGGAAGGGCTGGTGCGGCGCACCGTGCAGACGGTGGTGGTGCTGGTCGGCATCGTGCTCGCGCTCGACCTGCTCGACGCCACCACGCTGGTCAGCGCGCTGCTCGGTTCGGCCGGCGTGGTCGGCCTGGTCGCCGGTTTCGCCTTCAAGGACATCGCCGAGAACTACGTCGCCGGCGTGCTGCTCAGCCT
>JBQCFN010000111.1:0-4408 GCA_051959035.1 Lysobacteraceae bacterium
GAACCTGACCCCGTTAATTCCCCGTTAATTCCTGGACCCCCACCGGCCGCAACCAGCGCGGCAACCGCGACATGACCTACGACGCGCTGGACCGGTTGTTGTCGGCCGCGTCACCCATGTTCGGCAACGGCGCCACCGGCATGGCGGCCTACCGCTACGACGTGCTGGACAACCTGACCCACCTCTCGATGCCGGCGACGGCCACCAATGCAGGACGAGACTGGTACTACTGCTACGACACCAGCTGGCGGCTGACCAACCTCAAGACCGGCAGCTGTGACGGCGCGACGGAGGTGGGACTGGGCTACGACGCGCAGGGTAACCTTGCCAACAAAAAATAACGGGGTCAAAAAAATAACGGGGTCAGGTTCACTTCTGAACTACTAAGTGAACCTGACCTTTAAACTAGGCAGCCTGGCGGCAATCCGCGAACGCAATGTGGCGACCGGCGTATACACGGTGAAGTACAAAGAAATAAGGGTCAGGTTCACTTCTGAGCTACTGTTTCTGGGAACAAATTACAGGGTGAAATAATGGGGTCGGTGAAATAACGGGTCAGATTCACTTCTGAACTACTGTTTCCCGGTAAGTACCTGACTCCCGTCCATCTGGTCAGCCCAGCTCAGGACCCACCCGACACCGCCCGCCCGTCTGCCAGCACCCGCTCCACCAGCCAGTCGATGTCCTCGCGGCGGGTGCGGAAATTGACGATGCACGCGCGCAGGCTGTAGCGGCCGTCGAGCGTGGTGGGCGACAGGGCGACTTCGCCGGTGGACACGAGTCGTTGCTGGATCGCGGCATTGATGCGGTCGAGCGCGGCGGCGTCGGCGCCCGGTGGGCGGTAGCGGAAGCAGCTGATGCTCAGGCCCGACGCCAGCAGTTCGAGTTCGGATTCGGCGCGCACGCGTGCATCGAGGTGTTCGCGCAGGGCGATGTTGCCGGCAATCGCGCGGCGGTAGGCGTCGGCGCCGCGCAGCTGCAGCATGATCCAGAGTTTGAGGGCACGGAAGCGGCGCGAGAGCTCCATGCCGTGGTCGAAGAAGGCGTGCGCTTCCAGCGGCGCGGTTTCGGTCACCGCGATGTACTCGGAGGTCTCGGCATAGGCGTCGCGCAGCCATTGCGGGTCGCGCACCAGCAGGGTGCCGAGGTCGAACGGCGCGAACAGCCACTTGTGCGGATCCAGCGACAGCGAGTCGGCGCGGGCGAAACCCTCGCGCAGGAAGGCGTGCGACGCGGTCATCGCGGCCGGCGCGCCATAGGCGCCGTCGACGTGGAACCACGCGCCGGCCTCGCCCGCGATCGCGGCGAGATCGGCGAGCGGGTCGATGCTGCCGGCGTTGGCGGTGCCGGCCGATCCGGCCCCCATCACCGGCAGCAGGCCGGCGGCGCGGTCGGCCGCGATCGCCGCGCGCAGCGCGTCCGGTTGCATCCGGCGTTCGCCGTCCACCGGCAATGCGCGCACGTGCCCGACGTCGAGGAAGCGCGCGGCCTTGGCCAGCGACAGGTGGGTCTCGCGCGAGGTGTACAGGACCATGCGCGCGCGGGCGGCGCCGGAGTCGCGCTGTTTCGCGCGCTCGACCGCCGCGCCCAGCGCGTGCAGGTTGGCCGCCGAGCCGCCGCCGAGCAGCAGGCCGTGGCCGCCGCCGTCGAAGCCGACCAGCGCGTCCAGCCAGCGCAGCACCTGGCGTTCGAGGGTGACCGCGGCCGGCGCCGAGCGCCAGGCGGTGACGTTCTGGTTGATCGTGGAGGCGAGCAGGTCGGCGAGCGCGCCGACCGGATCGGGCGACGCGCACACGTGCGCGAACTGGCGCGGATGGCCGTTGTGGCGCGAGTGCCGTAGCACGCCGTCGCGCAGTTGCGCGAGCAACGCGGCTTCGCCGATGCCGTGTTCGGGCAGCGGCTGGTCGAGCAGCGCGGCGAGCGCGACGCCGCCGAGCGGCCGCAGTACCGGCGCATCGGATTCGCCGCCCAGCCACGCGGCCGCGAGGTCGAGGAAGACGTTGCCCAGCCGGCGGAACTCTTCCGGCGGCAGGTCCAGCACCGCGGCGGGGTCCTGCGTCATCGTGCGATCCCGGCGCGTCGGGACGGCGCCGTCGTGGAGCGCGATGATCGCACGGGCGTAACGCGGGCCGACGCCGCACGCCGCCGATGCGTGTTACGACGAACTGCGCGGCGCCCGGATCGTCCGGCCTACCACGCCCGCTGGTACTGCTTCGGCGCCGCGACCGCCACCCCGAGTTCCGCCGCCGCGCGGCGCGGGAAGTACGGATCGCGCAGCGACTCGCGCGCGATGAAGACCAGGTCCGCATCGCCGCGCGCGAGGATCGCCTCCGCCTGCACGGCGTCGGTGATCAGGCCGACCGCGCCGGTGGCGATGCCGGCTTCGCGGCGGATGCGCGCGGCGAACGGCACCTGGTAGCCGGGCGCGACCGGGATGTCGGCGCGCGCCACGTTGCCGCCGCTGGAGCAGTCGACCAGGTCCACGCCGTCCTCGCGCAGCCAGCGCGCCAGCTGCACGCACTCATCGAGGTCCCAGCCGCCCTCCACCCAGTCGGTCGCCGAGACCCGCACCACCAGCGGCCGCGGGGCCGGCCATTCGGTGCGCACCGCGGCGATCACCTCGCGCAGCAGCCGCGCGCGGTGTGCGAGCGGGCCGCCATAGCCGTCGGTGCGGTGGTTGGACAGCGGCGACAGGAATTCATGCAGCAGGTAGCCGTGCGCCGCGTGCACCTCGACCACGCGGAAGCCCGCGGCCCGTGCGCGCGCCGTGGCGGCGGCGAAGTCGGCGACGACCTGGGCGATGCCCGCGGCATCCAGCGCGACCGGCATCGGGTAATCGTCGGCGAACGGGATCGCGCTCGGCGCCACCGGCGTCCAGTCGCCCTGCCCCGCCGGCACCGCCTTGCCGCCGAGCCACGGCGGCTGCGTGCTGCCCTTGCGCCCGGCATGCGCGAGCTGGATGCCCGGCGCCGCGCCCTGCGCCGCCACGAACGCCGCGATGCGCGCCCACGCCGCCTGCTGGGCGTCGTTCCACAGGCCGGTGTCGGCGGGCGAGATGCGGCCTTCCGGCGACACCGCCGTCGCCTCGGTGAAGACCAGGCCGGCGCCGCCCACCGCGCGGCTGCCGAGGTGGACGAGGTGCCAGTCGTCGGGCACGCCGTCCACGGCCGAGTATTCGCACATCGGCGAGACCACGATGCGGTTGCGCAGGGTGACGTCGCCGAGCTCCAGGGGGTCGAACAGCATCGCGCGCTCCGTTTGGCGAGGCGGGCATGGTAGCGGCGCGATTGCATGCTCGCCGGCAAGGGCCGGGTTGGCCGGATTGGAAAGCCCGCAGGGCGGTGCAACCGGCCCGCCGAACCGGCCCTCGCGTGCCACTGCGCCGGCAGCCCGGCCCGGGCATGCGCTTTGGCAGGGGAGCGACGGGGCCCGCCGCGCGCATAATCCCGGCATGCACGCCGATCCTCCGCATCGCGACCGCGAGCACGCCGTGGCGACGCCCCGCCTGCCCGCGCTGCACGAGATCCTCGCGCTGGTTCCCGATGCGGTCTGCGTGGTCGACGTGGAAGGCCGCTACCTGTTCGTCAATGCCGCCTTCGAGCGCATCTTCGGCTACCGGCCGGCGGAGGTGCTCGGCCGGCGCATGATCGAGCTGGTCCATCCGGACGACCGCGCCGCCACCCAGCAGGCGGCCGAGCGGATCATGACCGGCATGCTGCAGCGCCATTTCCGCAACCGTTACGTGCGCAAGGACGGGCGCGTGGTCGACATCCAGTGGTCGGCGCGCTGGTCGAGCGACAACCGCGTGCGCATCGCGGTGGGCCATGAAGTCACCGAGCTGCGCCGCGCCGAGGCGGTGCAGGCGGCGCTGCTGGCGATCGCCGAGGCCGCGCACGCGGAGACCGACCTGTCCGCGCTGCTGGCGCGCGTGCACGAGGCGATCGGCGGCCTGCTGCCGGCCGACCACGTGCACGTCGCCCTGCTGGAACCCGACGGGCTCACCCTCGCCTACCCCTACTGGCACGACGACACCGAGCCGACTCCCAGTCCGCGGCCGCTCGACGCCGACCCGCTGGTCGCGCCGGTGGTGCGCGGCGGCCGGTCGCTGCTCGCGCCGCCCGGCACCACCGCCGAGGGCGAGCCGGTGCAGGCGCTGGCGGTGCCGCTGGCCACCGCCGACGGCGTGATCGGCGCGCTGGTGGTGCGCAGTGTCGGCTTCGCGCTGGCGTGGGACGAAGCCGAGCGGCAGCGACTGGAATTCGTCGCCGCCCAGGTCGCGGCCGCCTGCGAGCGCAGTCGGTACCGGCGCCAGCTCGAGCACCTCGCCGCGCACGACCCGCTCACCGGATTGCCCAACCGCTACCACTTCCAGGCCGAGCTCGAAGCGGCGCGCGCCGCGGCGCGCGCC
>JBQCFN010000112.1:0-6142 GCA_051959035.1 Lysobacteraceae bacterium
CCGGCTTCCCGGCCCGTGGCGGCGGCCGCCTTACACTGTCCCGGCCGGCGGACCCGCGGGTCCGCCGTCCCCTTCCGCCGACGCCCGCCATGACCGCCCGCCACCTCACCCCCCTCGACCGCCTGCTCGACGGCGCCCAGAACGCGCTCGACACCGTCTTCGCCAGCCCCCGCGCCGAGCGGGCCTCGCCCGCGGCCGGCCAGCCGGAGGTGCTGCTGGACGAGGCCGGGCGCCGCCATGCGGCCGGGTTGATGCGCATCAACCACGTCGGCGAGGTCTGCGCGCAGGCGCTGTACGTGGGCCAGGCCGCGGTCGCGCGCGACCCGGGCACGCGCGCCCGCCTGCTGGCGGCGGCGCAGGAGGAAACCGACCACCTGGCCTGGTGCGCCGGGCGCCTGCAGGAACTGGAGAGCCGGCCGAGCCTGCTCAACCCGCTGTGGTACGCCGGCAGCTTCGCGATCGGCGCCGCCGCCGGCCTGCGCGGCGACGGCTGGAACCTCGGCTTCGTGGTCGAGACCGAGCGCCAGGTCGAGGCCCACCTGGACGAGCACCTGCGGCAGTTGCCGCCCGCCGACGGCCGCAGCCGGGCCATCCTCGAGGTGATGAAGGCCGACGAGGCGCGCCACGCCGACAACGCGCTCGCCCAGGGCGCCCGCACCCTGCCGCCGCCGGTGCCGGCGCTGATGGCGCTGGCCTCGAAGCTGATGAAGACCGTCGCCTACCGGATCTGACGGCACGGTGGCCCTCAGATCGCCACTTGCCCTCCTGGAGGAACAGCCCCTTTTAGTAAAAGGGGCGCGCGGCAGCGGGGGAATCTGGCCTGCATGCCCGGGGGCCCGGGGTTTGCAGAGCACACCTTGGGCAGCGCAATTTGGTCATTCGACCAGATTGCGCCCGTGGAACAGTTCCTCGATCTCGCGCTTGAGCAGCGCCTCGATCTTCATCCGGTCCTTGAACGAGAGGTTCTTGGCCTTTTCCTCGAACAGGTAGTTGTCGAGGTCGAATTCCTTCAGGTGCATCTTCGTGTGGAAGATGTTCTCCTGGTAGACGTTCACGTCGAACATCTCGTAGCGCGAGCGGATGTTCTTGGCGAGGAATTCCTGGATCGAGTTGATCCGGTGGTCGATGTAGTGCTTCTTGCCCTTGATGTCGCGGGTGAAGCCGCGCACCCGGTAGTCCATGATGACGATGTCGGACTCCAGGCTCTCGATCAGGTAGTTCAGGGCCTTCAGCGGCGAGATCACGCCGCAGGTCGCCACGTCGATGTCGGCGCGGAAGGTGGCGATGCCGTGCTGCGGGTGGGTTTCCGGGTAGGTGTGCACGGTGATGTGCGACTTGTCCATGTGCGCCACCACCGCGTCGGAAATCACGCCCTTGGCGGCCGACTTCTCGATCACCGGCTGCTCGCTGATCAGGATCGTCACCGAGGCGCCCTGCGGCTCGTAGTCCTGGCGGGCGATGTTCAGGATGTTCGCGCCGATGATCTCGGCGACGTCGCTCAGGATCTGGGTCAGGCGGTCGGCGTTGTACGCCTCGTCGATGTACTCGATGTAGCGCTGGCGCTGCTCCTCGGAAATCGCGTAGCAGACGTCGTAGATGTTGAACGACAGCGCCTTGGTCAGGTTGTTGAAACCCTGGAGCTTGAGGCGCGGCAGCGGCTTGACCACGTGCATGAGTCCGGTCTGGGCGGCGAAGGGGCGCGATTATGGGGCATACGGCGTGGAAGGGGGGTGGCGGGCGTCCCGTTTGCCGTGTGCGCTGCAACGGCCTATTCTCGCCGCATGCCCGCGACCGCCCCCCATTACCTGACCTCGGTGCACGCCCCCCACCGGCGTCCGGCCAGCCCGCTGGCGCCCGACGCGGCGACGATCGACCGCTTCCTCGGCTACTGCCACCGCCGGCGCTACCCGCCGCGCACCGAGGTGTTCCGCCCCGGTGACCCGGCCGGCACCCTCTACTACGTGGTCAGCGGCTCGGTCAGCATCATCACCGAGGAGGACGATGGCCGCGAGCTGGTGCTGGGTTATTTCGGCAACGGCGAGTTCGTCGGCGAGATGGGCTTGTTCATCGAGTCGGACCGGCGCGAGGTGATCCTGCGCACCCGCGTCCAGACCGAGCTGGCCGAGATCAGCTACGAGCGCCTGTACCAGTTGTTCGAGGGCGCGCTGCAGGGCGATGCCACCAAGCTGCTGTACGCGATCGGCGTGCAGCTCTCGCGCCGCCTGCTCGACACCAGCCGCAAGGCCGGCCGGCTTGCGTTCCTCGACGTCACCGACCGCATCCTGCGCACCCTGCACGACCTGACCCGCGAGCCGGAGGCGATGAGCCATCCGCAAGGCACCCAGCTGCGGGTCTCGCGCCAGGAGCTGGCGCGCCTGGTCGGCTGCTCGCGCGAGATGGCCGGGCGCGTGCTGAAGAAGCTGCAGGCCGACGGCGTCCTCCACGCGCGCGGCAAGACCGTCGTCCTGTACGGGACGCGCTGACCCGCCGCCATGTCCGCGAGCGCGTCGTTCGCCCCCGTGCGGATCCGCGCCGCGGCGATCGGCGACGCCGCCGACGTCGCCCGCCTGCTCGAACAGCTCGGCTACCCCTGCTCCCGCGACGAAGCCGTGGACCGGATCGCCCACGTGCTCGGCGATCCGCGTCAGCAGCTGCTGCTGGCCGAGCTCGACGGCCACGCCTGCGGGCTGGCCTCGATCGACGTGCGCTACTCGCTCACCCGCGGCGGCGACCAGGCGCGGATCACCGCGCTGGTGGTCGACCGCGCGCACGCCCGCCGCGGCATCGGCCGCGCGCTGCTGCGCGAAATCGAGGCGATCGCCCGCCACGGCCGGGTCACCCGCATCGAGGTGACCAGCAACATGCGCCGCGACGAGGCCCACGCGTTCTACCGCGAATGCGGCTACAGCGAAGGCTCGCGGCACTTCTTCAAGCCGCTGGGCGACTGAGCGGCGGCTAGCCGCGCGGAACCGCCACCGGCTCGCCGCCGCGATCGGCGCAGCCCCAGTTGAGGATCGGCGTGCCCGGTGGCAGCAGGCGGCGGAACATCGCCTCGCGGCCGCGCTTGGGATTGACCACCACCGGCCGGGCCGCGGCCTGCAGCAGCGGCAGGTCGGCGCTGCTGTCGGAATAGGCGACGGCGATGCGGTCGTAGCCGGCGTCCCACAGCATGCGCATCTTGTTGGCGTGGTGGCAGTGCTGCGCGGTGACGAGCCCGCCGAGGAAGGGCGCCTCGAGGCTGCCCACCACCGGCAGGTCCTCGTGGGCGACGAAATCGAGGATGGCGCGCGCGAGTTCCGGCGGCGCGCCGGTGGCGATCACCACCCGGTCGCCGGCCATGCGGTGGCGGTGCAGGGCCTCCAGCGCCACCGGCAGCAGGCGCGCGCGCAGCGCGGCGGCGTTCTCGCGCACGTAGCGGTCGATCAGCGCGTCGAGCTGGCGGCGCCGGTGCAGGCCGACCGTGCCGATCCACAGGAACCCGGAAATCCCGTGCCGCCGGGTCGGCAGCCACGCGATCAGCGGCCCCAGCAGCGGCGCGGCCAGCAGCGCGGCGATCCGCCGCGGCCAGCTGCGCCGGAGCAGCCAGCCGACCAGGTGGCTGCCGGAGTCGCCGTCGTACAGCGTGTGGTCGAAGTCGAACACCACCACCGGCGCGTACGGCAGGCCCGGGCGCTTGCCGGTGATGCGCGGCGAGTTCGGGTCGCGCTGGGGCATGCTCAGCCCCCGAACAGCCGGCGCAGCGCGGCACCCGGATCGGCTTCGCGCATGAAGGCTTCGCCGACCAGGAAGGCGTCGATGCCCGCCGCGCGCAGGCGCGCGACGTCGGCCGGCGCGAGGATGCCGCTCTCGGCGACCAGGCGGCGGCCGGCCGGCACCCGCGGCTGCAGCCGGAGGGTCGTGTCGAGCGACACCGCGAAGCTGCGCAGGTCGCGGTTGTTGACGCCGAGCAGCACCCGGCCGTCGCGGTCGGCCACCCGCAGCGCGCGCTCGAGCTCGGCGTCGTCGTGGACCTCGACCAGCACGTCCAGGCCGAGGTCGAGCGCGAGCGCGGCCAGCTCGCGCAGGCGCGCGTCGTCGAGCGCGGCGACGATCAGCAGGATGCAGTCGGCGCCGATCGCGCGCGCCTCCACCACCTGGTAGGCGTCGACGGTGAAGTCCTTGCGCAGCACCGGCAGCGCGCAGGCCGCGCGCGCCTGCTGCAGGAAGGCGTCGCTGCCCTGGAAGAAGTCGGCGTCGGTGAGCACCGACAGGCAGGCGGCGCCGGCGCGCGCGTAGCTGCGCGCGATGGCGGGCGGGTCGAAGTCGGCCCGGATCACGCCTTTCGACGGACTCGCCTTCTTGACCTCGGCGATGACCGCCGGGGCGCCGGCGTTTGCCTTCGCCGCGAGCGCGCGCGCGAAGCCGCGCGGCGCATCCGCCGCCGCGGCGCGCTCGCGCAGCGCCTCGATCGGCGCGCGTGCGCGGCGCTCCGCCACTTCCTCCGCCTTGCGCGCGAGGATCCGCCGCAGCACGTCGCTCATGGCGCGCCCCGGTCCCAGCCGTAGGCGCGCTCGACCTTCGCGACGCGGATCTCGAAATGGTCGTACCACTCGCCACGGCCACGCTCGCGCGCCGCCGTGTGCTCGGCGTTGCGGCGCCAGGCGAGGATCGCCGCCTCGCTGTCGAAATACGCCACCGTGATGCCGAAACCGTCTTCGCCGCGGGTCGATTCCATGCCGAGGAAACCCGGCTGCGATGCGGCCAGCTCGGCCATGCGCGCGGAGGTTTCGGCATAGCCGTCGCGCTCGTCGCCGCGCCGGCGCGAACTGAAGATCACCGCGTAATACGGCGGCTGTGGCAGCCGCGCGAAGCCGCTGCCGCTCATGCCGGCACCCCCGCCAGCGCGCGCGTGGTGGCGACGAAGCGCGCCAGCTGGTCGAGCGCGGCGCCGGAGGCGATCGCTTCGCTCGCGCGCACCAGCCCGCGCTCGATGCTGTCGGCCACGCCGGCGGCGTACAGCGCGGCGCCGGCGTTGAGCGCCACGATGTCGCGCGCGATCCCCGGTTCGTTCGACAGCGCGGCCAGCAGCATCGCCTTCGATTCCGCCGCGCCCGCCACGCGCAGGTTGCGCGAGGCCGCCATCGCGATGCCGAAGTCCTCGGGATGCACGTCGTACTCGCGCACCCGGCCGTCGCGCAGCTCGCCGACCAGGGTGGCCGCGCCGAGCGAGAACTCGTCCATGCCATCGCGCCCCCACACCACCAGCGCGCGCTCCGCGCCGAGCTCCTGCAGCACGCGCACCTGGATGCCGACGAGGTCGGGGTGGAACACGCCCATCAGGATGTTCGGCGCGCCGGCGGGATTGGTCAGTGGACCGAGGATGTTGAACAGCGTGCGCACGCCCATCTCGCGGCGGACGGGGGCGACCACCTGCATCGCCGGGTGGTGCACCGGCGCGTACATGAAGCCGATGCCGGTGCGCGCGATGCACTCGGCCACCTGCTCCGGCTGCAGCTCGATCGCCGCGCCCAGCGCCTCCAGCACGTCGGCGCTGCCGGATTTCGACGACACCCCGCGGTTGCCGTGCTTGGCGACGCGCGCGCCCGCCGCCGCCGCGACGAACATCGACGCGGTGGAGTTGTTGAAGCTGTGCGCGCCGTCGCCGCCGGTGCCGACGATGTCGAGCAAATGGGCGCGGTCGGCCACCGGGACCGGGCGGGCGAACTCGCGCAGCACGCTCGCCGCGCCGGCGATCTCGCCGACCGTCTCCTTCTTCACCCGCAGGCCGGTGAGGATGGCCGCGGTCATGACCGGCGAGACCTCGCCGCGCATGATCTGGCGGGTGAGCTCGACCATCTCGTCGTGGAAGATCTCGCGGTGCTCGATCGTGCGCTGCAGGGCTTCCTGCGGGGTGATGGGCATGGCTCAGGCACTCCGGGCGAAACGGCGCCACAGGCGCAGCCCGATATCGTAGACGAGGCCGCCGGCCAGCAGCAGCACGCCCGCGCCGAGCAGCCACGCGACGTAGGGAAAGCGCGCCGGCACCGGCAGGCCGTGCGCCTCGCACCAGGCGGCGTGCAGCAGCGGCAACAGGAACGGCCCGCTGAAGAAGCAGGTTTCGAGCAGCAGCAGCGCCAGCCACAACCGCCGCCGCGGACGCGGC
>JBQCFN010000113.1:0-4677 GCA_051959035.1 Lysobacteraceae bacterium
CGGCTGCAGTCGCCGATGCAGGTCGGCGACCGCGAGCTGCAGGCGTCGGCGAGCATCGGCATCGCGATCAGCCATGCCCGCCACGAGGGCATCGACGCCATCCTCCACGACGCCGACGTGGCCCTGTACCGCGCCAAGGCCGCCGGGCGGCAGCGCTTCGTGCTGTTCGACGAGACCTTGCAGCAGAGCGCCATGAACGTGCTCGATGTCGAGCAGCAGCTGCGCAACGCGCTGCTCGCCGGCGAATTCGTGCCGTTCTTCCAGCCGATCGTGCGGCTGCAGGACGGCGGCATCGTCGGCTACGAGGCGCTGATCCGCTGGCAGCATCCGCGGCGCGGCCTGCTCGGCCCGGGGGAATTCCTGCCGGTGGCGGAGGAAAGCGGCCTGGTCGAGGCGATCGACTGGCACATGTACCGGCTGGCCTGCCAGGCCGGAGCCGCGCTGGTGCGCGACGGCGGCTTCCTGACGCTCAACATCTCCCCGCGGCACTTCCAGAACGAGGACTTCGACACCCGCCTGCTGACGCTCGCCGCGGAAACCGGCTTCGACCCGGCGCGGCTGCGGATCGAGGTGACCGAGGGCACGCTGCTCGGCGACCCGGAAGCGGTCGCGCGCATCCTCAAGCGCCTGCACGACTCCTGCGTCGAGGCGGCGCTGGACGACTTCGGCACCGGGTATTCCTCGCTCGGCTACGTGCACCGCTTCCCGCTGAAGATGATCAAGATCGACCGTTCCTTCGTCGATCCGCTCGGCGACGAACGCCAGCACCGCAGCTCGGCGATCGTCGGCGCGGTGCTCAGCCTGGCGCGGTCGCTGGGGCTGGAGGTGGTCGCCGAGGGCGTCGAAACCGACGCGCAGCGGCGTGCGCTGGTCGCGATGGGCTGCGTGTACGCGCAGGGCTTCTTCTTCGGCCGGCCGCAGCCCGCCACGCACTGGCTCCGCGACGGGGTCGCCGTGCCGGGTTGACCCGGCGACGCCCGGCGCGGCTGGAGCTATTCGAACGCCCCGACCGCGTCGTGGCTGAGGTTGTCGAAGCGGGTGTACTCGCCGAAGAACTTCAGCTTCACCGAGCCGGTCGGGCCGTTGCGCTGCTTGCCGATGATCACTTCGGCCAGGCCCTTGTCCGGCGAATTTTCCTTGTTGTAGTACTCGTCGCGGTAGATGAAGACGATGACGTCCGCGTCCTGCTCGATCGCGCCCGACTCGCGCAGGTCGGCCATCACCGGCCGCTTGTCGGTGCGCGTTTCCAGCGAGCGGTTGAGCTGCGAGAGCGCGATCACCGGCACCTTCAGCTCCTTGGCCAGCGCCTTGAGCGAGCGCGAGATCTCGGAGATCTCGGTCGCGCGGTTCTCGCTGTTGCCGGGCACCTGCATCAGCTGCAGGTAGTCGATCACGATCAGGCCGAGGTCGTGCTCGCGGTTGAGCCGGCGCGCCTTGGCGGCGAGCTTGACCGGCGACAGCGCCGGCTCGTCGTCGATGAAGACCTTGGTCTCGCGCAGCAGGCGGATCGCGCTGCTGACCCGGCTCCAGTCCTCGTCCTCGAGCTGGCCGGTGCGCAGGCGGGTGGCATTGACCCGGCCGACCGAGGAAATCAGGCGCAGCGCGAGCTGGCTCGCCGACATTTCCATCGAGAAGACGGCCACCGCCTTCCGGGTCTTCATCGCCGCGTACTCGGCCATGTTGAGCGCGAGCGTGGTCTTGCCCATCGACGGTCGGGCGGCGAGGATGATCAGGTCGGTCGGCTGCAGGCCGGCGGTCATCTCGTCGAACTCGGTGTAGCCGGTCGGCACGCCGGTCACGCCGCCGCCGTTCTGGTAGCGGGTCTGCAGGACGTCGAAGGCCTCGCGCATCGCGTCGTTGACCGCGGTGAAGTCCGTCTTGCCGCGCGCGCCGGCCTCGGCGATCGCGAGCACGTTTTTCTCCGCCGCCTCGAGGATCTCGCGGGTCTCGCGGCCCTCGGGCTGGAACCCGTCGTTGACGATCCCGGTGCCGACCTCGATCAGCTGCCGCAGCACCGCCTTGTCGCGCACGATCTCGGCGTAGGCGGTGATGTTGGCGGCCGAGGGCGTGGTGCTGGCCAGCTCGATCAGGTAGGCGCCGCCCGCGACCAGCTCGGCCTGGCCCATGGACTCGAACCACTCGCCCAGGGTCACCGCGTCGTAGGGACGGTTCTTTTCCGCGAGCTCGCGGATGGCGCGGAAGATCAGCTGGTGGTCGCGGCGGTAGAAGTCGCCGTCGACCAGCAGGTCGGCGACGCGGTCGTAGGCGTCCGGCGCGAGCATCAGGCCACCGAGCACCGCCTGCTCGGCCTCGACGGACTGCGGCGGGACGCGGAGTTGCTCGACGCGGTTGTCGAAGCGCGGCTCCGGCCGCAATCCCTGGCGTGCGCTCATCGTGTGTCCGGCTCCCCTGGCCCAGTGCTGGCCGGGCAGCGATGCGTCGTCCGGCGATGCGGTCATGCTAGTCGCCCCGCGGGCGCGGCCGTTGCAGATAAGGTTGTGGATAACCGGTGGGAATCGCACCGGCTGCGACCGCGCGCACGGCGCGACGCGCTTCAGCCCGCGCCCGTGACCCCGCGCTCGGCCGGCATGCGGTAGTGGAACAGCGACAGGCCGGCGGCGCCGACTTCGGCCACCAGGCGGTCGGCCTCGGCGCGCGCGCAGACGAACACCACTTCCATCGGCAGCTCGCCGGCGAGCTCGTAGAAATGCGCCTCGTGCAGCACGCGGTGCCGCCCGAAGCCGGCGACCGCGCGGAAGGCGGAACCGCCGGGCAGGCCCAGCTGCGCCGCGCGGCGCAGCAACCACTGGTAGACCGGCTGGCCGTCGTGGCGCTGCTGTTCGAGCACGAAGAACTTGAGGTAGACGCAGTCGCCCATCGTCAGCTCCGCAGCAGGCGCAGGGTGGCGAAGCCGAGCGCGGTGGCGGCCAGCGAGCCGCCCAGGTGCAGCGCCAGATGGGCGGCGGCCCAGCCGTACTGCTGGCGTGCGAGCAACCCGACGGCTTCGGCGGAAAAGGTCGAGAACGTGGTCAGGCCGCCGAGGAAGCCGGTCACCACCAGCAGGCGCAGTTCCGGCGGCACGCCTTGCGCGAGCGCGAACCACGCCAGCGCGAGCCCGATGAGGTAACCGCCGGCGAGGTTGGCGGCCAGCGTGCCCAGCGGCAGTTGCGGCAGCACCGCGTTGAGCCACAGGCCGAGCGCCCAGCGCGCCCACGCGCCGAGTGCCGCGCCCCCGCCCACTGCCAGCAAGCCGCCCCAGTTCATCCGGCGATGATCACACCTGGCCTTCGCCGCCGCCAGCCTCGCGCACGCCGGCCGCGGCCGCGCGCGCCTGCGCACGCGCCGCGCGCAGGGCGTCGAGCTTCTCCTTGAGCTTGAGTTCCAGCCCGCGCCCGACCGGTTCGTAATAGACGCGCTCGCCGAGCGCGTCCGGGAAGCCGGTCTGGCCGAGCGCGACCCCGCCTTCGGCATCGTGGTCGTACTGGTAGCCCTTGCCGTAGCCGAGCTGCTTCATCAGCCTGGTCGGTGCGTTGCGGATGTGCAGCGGCACCTCCAGCGTGCCGTGCTCGCGCACGTCGGCGCGCGCCGCGTTGTAGGCCATGTAGGCGGCGTTCGACTTGGCGGTGCTGGCGAGGTAGAGCACGAGCTGGGCCAGCGCGAGCTCGCCTTCCGGGCTGCCGAGGCGCTCGTAGGCGTCCCACGCGTCCAGCGCCATCTGCAGCGCGCGCGGATCGGCCAGGCCGACGTCCTCGACCGCCATCCGGGTCAGCCGGCGCGCGAGGTAGGACGGATCCACGCCGCCGTCGAGCATGCGCACCAGCCAGTACAGTGCCGCGTCGGGATTGGAGCTGCGCATGGACTTGTGCAGCGCGGAGATCTGGTCGTAGAACTGCTCGCCGCCCTTGTCGAAGCGGCGCGTGCGGTCGGCCAGCACCTGCGCGAGGGTGGCTTCGGAAATGACGCCGCCCTCGCCTTCCGCGAGTTCGGCCGCGATCTCCAGCAGGGTCAGCGCCCGCCGCACGTCCCCATCGGCCGCGCCGGCGATCTCGCGCAGCGCCGCGTCGCCGACCTGCAGCCCGCGCCCGCCCAGGCCGCGTTCGGCATCGCCCAGTGCCCGCTGCAGCGCCGCGACGATGTCGTCGACCGACACCGCCTCCATGACATGGACCCGGCAGCGCGACAGCAGCGCGGAGTTGAGCTCGAACGAGGGATTCTCGGTGGTCGCGCCGACGAACAGGATGGTGCCGCGCTCGATGTGCGGCAGGAAGGCGTCCTGCTGCGCCTTGTTGAAGCGGTGCACCTCGTCGACGAACAGGACCGTGCGCCGGCCCTCGGCGAAGCGGTGCCCGGCCTCGGCCAGCACCTGGCGCACTTCGGGCAACCCCGACAGCACCGCCGAGATCGCGCGGAAGTCGGCGTCCGCATAGTGCGCGAGCAGCAGCGCCAGCGTGGTCTTGCCGCAACCCGGCGGCCCCCACAGGATCATCGAATGCACGTGGCCGGATTCGATCGCCCGCCGCAGCGCGGACCCGGGCGCGAGCAGCCGGCGCTGGCCGACCATCTCGTCGAGCGTGCGCGGGCGCATCCGCTCGGCGAGCGGACGCAGCGCGTCGCGTTCGACGCCCAGGAGGTCGGGGGTGGAACCGGCGGGGACGTTGCGGCGGGGCATGCGGCGAT
>JBQCFN010000114.1:0-7655 GCA_051959035.1 Lysobacteraceae bacterium
CACCGAAGAGGCTGCGGCCGGCGTGGCTTGAGCCGGATCAACCGGGCGCCCGGCCGGCGGCCGCGAACAGGGCCGGCAGCGCGTCGAGGTCGACGTTGCCGCCCGACAGCAGCACGCCGACCCGCTGGCCCGCAAACCGCCCGGGGTTCCGCAGCACCGCCGCCAGCGCCACCGCCGAGGAGGGTTCGACGAGCTGCTTGGTGCGCGTCCACAGCAGCCGCAGCGCCGCGACGGTATCGGCGTCCTCGACCACCAGCGCCTGCGCGCCGTGGGCCTGCAGCAGGGCGAAGTTGGGCGCGCCGAGGGTGCCGCGCAGGCCGTCGCAGACGGTGTCGGGGACGAAGTCGGTGACGCGTTCGCCGCGCGCGAGCGAGGCCGCCGTTTCCGCCGCGCCCGCCGGTTCGGCCAGGAACAGCCGGCACCGCGGCGCCAGCGCGGCCAGCGCCAGCGCGCACCCGGAGGCGAGCCCGCCGCCGCCGACCGGCACCACCAGCGCATCGAGGTCCCCGCAGGCGTTCAGCAGCTCCAGCGCGGCGGTGCCCTGGCCGGCGATCACCCGCGGATCGGTGTAGGGATGCACCAGCGTCGCGCCCGTCGCGGCCTGCACGCGCGCGGCGGCGGCTTCGCGCGCGGCGATGGTCGGCGCGCAGGCGTGCAGGGTCGCGCCGTAGGCTTCGATCGCCGCCAGCTTGGCCGCGACCGCGCCCTCGGGCACGACCACGTGGCAGGCGATCCCGCGCGTGCGCGCCGCCAGTGCGAGGGCCGCGCCGTGGTTGCCCGAGGAGTGCGTGACCACGCCGCGCGCCGCCCGCTCCTCCGGCAACGCCCACACCGCGTTGCAGGCGCCGCGGAACTTGAACGCGCCGGCGCGCTGCAGGTGCTCGGCCTTGAAATGCAGGGTGCAGCCGGCCAGCGCGTCCAGCGCCCGCGAGCGCAGCACCGGCGTGGCGTGCGCGTGCGTGGCGATGCGCGCGGCGGCGGCCAGCACGTCGGCGTAGGTGGGGGTGTGCGCGGTGCCGTCCATGCGGCGATGCTAGCAGCCCGACGCGGCGGGCCCGGCGCAACGGGCCCGCGGCGCGCGCCGCGCGGGCGGGCGAATTAAGCACGGATTCAAAGCGGCAGGCCGAAGCTGCGGGAGACAGGAACAGGGGTCGCCCATGAACCGCTCCACCCTCCGCGCGCTGCTGCTGCCGGGAATGGCGGCCGCGCTGCTGGCCGGCTGCGTGACCGGCTACGAATACCGCAGCGGTCCCGGCGACTACTACTACGGCCAGCCCGAGGTCGAGTACCGCGACGACGGCTGGTACGGCTGGTATGGCTACTCCGGCTATCCGTACGCCTATCCCTATTACTACGGCTACCCCTATCCGTACTTCTACGGCGGCGGCTATCCCTACTGGGGACCGTACTGGGCGCGGCCGCCGCACCGCCATGACCACGACCATGATCCGGGCGACCAGCGGCCGCCGCGCACCGATCCGCCGCCCTGGCGCAAGGATGGCGATGGCCGCGACGGGCGCCCGGCCCGGCCGTGGATGCCCAACCTGCGGCCGCCGGTGCCGTTGCCCCCGCGGCAGACCGGCGCGGGGGCAGTGACGCCGCCGGGGCAGACCGGCGCGCGGCCCCCGCTGGTCCCGCCGCCGCGGCGCACCGACTCGCGGCACGACGACGCGCCCCAGCCGCCGGCGCCCCGGCCGCATCCGCCGGAACGCGACGCCCATCGCAAATCGATGCGCTGAAAGCGCGACGCGCGCTTGCGCTGCGCTGGGCCGCGCCCCAAGCTAGCGTCCGCGACTGACCGGTTGCGTCGCATTCCGACACAGCCTGCGTCGCCTTCCATGTCGGTGCCCGGCGGGAATCACGGATCCCCCCTGTTCCGCTCCCCGCCGGGCGCCGGCGCCTTTCCCGGCGCAGGCCCCGCGCCGCACGCGCGCCGCCTCGCTGGCGGACCCGGCGAAAAAAAAGGGGCCGGATGTCCCCCGACATCCGACCCCTTCGCTTCCCCGGCATGCGCGCGGCCGGCCCCTGTTCCAAATCCGGCCAACGCCCCTGACGCTTGCCATGCCGGGTGCACGAGGGTTATCGCAGGAAGCGTGCCAATCTTGAGGCCCGGCGTGATCGGCGGGTGAATACTTCAGCCGCGCGCCCCTTGGTTGCCGCGCGATAATTCGGCTCCACCCCGGATCGTTGCCCGCATGCCGAACGCCTTCCATCGCCATGACGTCATCGTCGTCGGCGGTGGCCACGCCGGCACCGAAGCCGCGCTGGCCGCCGCCCGCGCCGGCGCGCGCACGCTGCTGCTGACGCACGCGATCGAGACCATCGGCGCGATGAGCTGCAACCCGGCGATCGGCGGCATCGGCAAGGGCCACCTGGTCAAGGAGATCGATGCGCTCGGCGGGGTGATGGCGCGCGCCGCCGACGCCGCCGGCATCCAGTGGCGCCGGCTCAACGCCAGCAAGGGCCCGGCGGTGCGCGCGACCCGCTGCCAGGCCGACCGCGCGCTGTACCGCGCCTTCATCCGCCGCGCGGTGGAAACCCAGCCCAACCTCAGCGTGTTCCAGGCCGCGGTCGACGACATCCGCTTCGACGGCGGCCGCGTCACCGCGGTGGTGACGCAGGCGGGACTGGTGTTCGAGGCGCCCGCGGTGGTGCTCACCGCCGGCACTTTCCTCGCCGGCAAGGTGCACGTCGGCCAGGCGACCTACGCCGCCGGCCGCGCCGGCGATCCGCCGGCGACCACGCTCGCCGCGAAGCTGCGCGAAGGCCCCTTCGTGGTCGACCGCCTGAAGACGGGCACGCCGCCGCGCATCGACGGCCGCACGCTCGACTACAGCGTGATGGAGGAGCAGCCGGGCGACGATCCGCGGCCGGTCATGTCGTTCCTGGGCAGCACCGCCGACCATCCGCGCCAGGTGTCGTGCTGGATCACCCACACCAGCGAGCGCACCCACGAGATCATCCGCGGCGCGCTCGACCGCTCGCCGCTGTACACCGGCCAGATCGAGGGCATCGGGCCTCGTTACTGCCCGTCGATCGAGGACAAGGTCGTGCGCTTCGCCGACAAGGCCTCGCACCAGGTGTTCGTCGAGCCCGAAGGCCTGGACGTCGTCGAGATCTACCCCAACGGCATCTCGACCTCGCTGCCGTTCGACGTGCAGCTCGAACTCGTGCGCTCGATCCGCGGCTTCGGGCAGGCGCACGTCACCCGCCCGGGCTACGCGATCGAATACGACTTCTTCGACCCGCGTGGGCTGAAGGCGACGCTGGAGACCAAGGCGGTCGCCGGGCTGTTCTTCGCCGGCCAGATCAACGGCACCACCGGCTACGAGGAAGCCGCGGCGCAGGGCCTGCTGGCCGGCCTCAACGCCGCGCGCTTCGCCCGGCAGCGCGAGGGCTGGTCGCCGCGGCGCGACGAGGCCTACCTCGGCGTGCTGGTCGACGACCTGGTGACCCATGGCACCAGCGAGCCCTACCGCATGTTCACCTCGCGCGCCGAGTACCGCCTGCAGCTGCGCGAGGACAACGCCGACCTGCGGCTCACGCCGGTCGGGCGCGCGCTAGGGCTGGTCGACGACGCGCGCTTCGCCGCGTTCGAGCGCAAGCGCGAAGCGATCGAACGCGAGGACGCGCGCCTGGCCGCGCTGTGGGCGGCGCCGAACAATGCGCTCGGGCGCGGCATCGAGGCGGCGCTCGGCATCGCGCTCAGCCGCGAGACCAGCGCGCGCGACCTGCTCAAGCGCCCGGAGCTCGACTATGCCGCGCTGATGCGCGTGCCCGCGCTCGGCCCGGGCGTCGGGGATGCGGCGGTCGCCGAGCAGGTGGAGACCGGGGTGAAGTATTCGGGCTACCTCGAGCGCCAGCGCGAGGAGATCGCGCGCGCCCGCCGCCACGAGGACACCCGCATCCCAGCCGGCTTCGACTACGCGCGGGTGCGCGGCCTGTCGGCGGAGGTGCTGCAGAAGCTGGAGCGCGCGCGTCCGGACACCGTCGGCCAGGCGCAGCGCATCCCGGGCATGACGCCGGCGGCGATCTCGCTGCTGCTGGTCCACCTGGCGCGTGGCCAGCGGGTGGCGCGCGCGGGCTGAGGCGGTCGCGCGGGCATCGGCGCACGCACCGCTGTCCTATCATCGACGTCCCACGCAGGAGCCTCGCCATGCACGCCGCCGTCCGCGCGCTGCCCGTCCTCGTCCTCGCCGCCGCCCTCGCCGGCTGCCATCGCGCCGAAGCGCCGCCGGCGCAGGCGGCGCGCAGCGGGCAGGGGCCGTGGGTCGTGCAGGAGTGGCCGCTGCCGGCGACGCCCGGCGCCGTCGAACCCGGCCTCGTCGTCGGCCCCGACGGCCGCCTGCTGCTGTCGTGGGTCAGCAGCGTGCCCGGGCGGCGCAACGCGCTGCAGTTCAGCGACACCGATGCCGCCGGCCGCTGGCAGACCGCGCCGCGCACGATCGCGGTCGGCAACAGCCTGCTCGCGAACTGGGCCAACACGCCGCACCTGCTGGCCACGCCCGATGGCGCGCTGTGGGTGCACTGGCTGCAGGCCGCCGGCGCCGGCGAGGCGAGCAACCTGGCGCTGGCGCGTTCCACCAACGACGGCTTCAGCTGGAGCGCGCCGCTGCAGGTGAACCCCGACGGCGCGCCGGCCGAGCACGGCTTCGCCGCGCTGTGGCCGGCCTCGCAGGACACCCTCGGCATGGCCTGGCTGGCCGGCGCGCCCGCGCCGGCGGCGCCTGCCGCGCATGCCGGCCACGCCGCGCACGGCGCGGCCACCGCGCTGCGCGCGGCGGTGTTCGACCGCAACCTGCAGCGCTGCGCCGAGCAGGTGGTCGACGCGCAGGCCTGCGACTGCTGCCGCACCGCGGTGGCGACGACCGCGCGCGGCCCGCTGCTGGTGTATCGCGACCGCAGCGACGCGGAGATCCGCGACATCGCCGCCACCCGCTTCGACGGCCACGCCTGGAGCAAGCCCGTGCCGGTGCACGCCGACGGCTGGAAGATCACCGCGTGCCCGGTCAACGGCCCGGCGGTCGCCGCGCGCGGCGACGAGGCGGTGGTCGCCTGGTTCACCGCCGCGCACGACAAGCCGGCCGTGCTGCTGGCGCGCAGCGGCGACGCCGGCGGCCATTTCGATGCGCCGGTGACGGTGGATGCCGGCGCCCAGGTCGACGGCCGCGTCGCGGTCGCGCTGGACGGGCAGCAGGCGTGGGTGGCGTGGCTGCGCACCCAGGCCGGTGGCTCGACCCTGTGGCTGTCGCGCTACGCGCCCGACCTCTCGCACGAACTGCAGCGCTTCCAGGTCGCGAAGCTGCGTGCGCGCGGGCCGGCGGCGGGCTACCCGCAGCTGGCGGTGCGCGAGGACGGCGCCTGGCTGGTGTGGACCGACAGCGTCGAAGGCGCGCCGCAGCTGCGCGGCGCCCACGTCACCCGCTGACGCGCGTCAGCCCGGCGCCCACGCGAAGCGCGTGCGCCGCGTCGCCGGATCGGCTTCCACCAGGGTGGCGCGCACGCGCTCGCCGAGCGGCAGCGGCGCGCTGCCCTGCACGGTCGATTCGATCGCCGGATCGCGCAGCACGATCACGCCCTGGCGCGGGTCGTTGCGCGCCAGCTCGACCACCGTGCCCTCGAAGTCCGCGCCCACGCGCGGCGCCAGCGTGACCGCCTCGACCAGGTCGAGCACCGCGCGCTCGAAGCGGCCGGCGCGCGCGTCCGCCGCCTGCATCGTCGCCGGCAGCGCCGGCAGCGCGGCCAGCACCCACGCGGGCGGCGGTACCTTCGCGCACAGCGCCACGCACAGCTCGCCGACGTAGCGGTCGGCGAGGCGCCGCAGCGGTGCGGTGGCGTGCGCGTACTCGGCGGCCAGCGCCCAGTGCATCGGCTGCGCCGGCACGCTGCCGTCGAAGGCGACGTAGCCGGCGCCGCGCAGCACCGTGGTGCAGGCGGTCATCATCGCCACGTCGCGCGGGCGCGCGGGATCCAGCGAGCGGATGAAGGCGGGATAGTCCTGCCCGTGCGGCCAGTCGATGTCGAGCGCGCGCGCGGTGCGGCGCAGGCGCTCGATCGCCCACGGCTCGGGCCGCGGCAGCGTGCGCAGCAGCCCCACCTTCGCCCGCACCATCAGGTGCGCGGCGGCCATGCCGGTGAGCAGCGACAGCTGCTCGTTCCAGTCCTCGACCGGATGGCGCGCGCGGAACGCGAGCGTCCATTGCCCGTCCGCGCCCACCTCCACCTCCTGTTCCGGCAGCGGCAGGCTGATGCCGCCGCGGCGCTGCTCGCGCTGCCGGCGCAGTTCGCCCACCGTGCGCACCAGCGCCCACAGCGGATCGGCGGTGGCCGCGTCGACCCGGGCCTGCACGTCGTCGTAGTCCAGCCGCGCGCGGCTGCGCACGCGCGCGCGCCGCACGTCGACCGCGACGCCCTCGCCGGTCGCGTCGAGGTCGATCGTCCACAGCAGCGCCGGGCGCACGGCGTCGGGCAACAGCGAGGCGGCGCCTTCGGACAGCACCTTCGGATGCAGCGGGATCTTGCCGTCGCCGCCGTACAGGGTTTCGCCGCGCGCGTGCGCCTCGACGTCGACCGGATCGCCGGGCGCGACGAACGCGCCGACGTCGGCGATCGCGTAGAACACGCGGTACCCGTCGCCCTCGCGCTGCACGTACAGCGCCTGGTCGAGGTCCATCGCGCCCTTCGGGTCGATGGTGACCAGCGGGATGTCGGTGCGGTCGAGCCCGGGCAGGCGCGGCGCGGCGGCCGCGCGCGCGGCGGCGGCCTCGACCGCGGGCGGGAAATCGCCCGGCAGCTGCAGCTCGCGGCGGATCGCGGCGATGCCCTCGGCGATCGGGTCCTCGTGCGGGCGCCGGATGCGCAGGCGGCGGGTGGGCATGGGGGTTTCCTCGACGATGCTCAGCGCCGCGTCATGCGGCCGGTTCGGGGTCGTTCTTGCGCGCGCCGCGCACGTTGGTGACGAACAGCCCGACCTGCAGCGCGATCAGCGCCCAGGCGCGATCGTGCCAGCCCCAGGCGATCCACAGCACGTTGCTGGCGACGAAGCACCAGAAGCCCCAGCTGCGCTTGCGCTTGTGCTGCGCGCCGACCAGCCATGCCGCGACCAGCGTCACCGCCATCGCCGGCCATTGCAGCAGGCCCCACGCGTCGAGTCCGTCCATCACTTCTCCTTGCGCCAGTTGAGCGAGGCGCGGTTCTCCACCGTGCTCGATTCGATCTCCACGTCCACGCCGCGGCGGATCAGGTACTTCAGCGTCAGCACCTGGCCGCTGCCGAGCAGCGACACGCCGTAGCCGACGTACACCCGCGGCGACAGGTACTTGCCGATGCCCAGCACGCTGCCGCCGAGCGCGCGGGAATCGCTGACCCCGGCTTCGTCCAGGCCGAGCCGGGCGCCGAGCTGCGAGGCCAGCAGGCTGCCGCCGGCCGACAGTGCCGCGCTCGCCGCGTCGACCTGGCGCGCCTCCGCTTCCGACGCGCTCGACAGCGGGCGGCCGAGCGCGAGCAGCGCGAGTGCCTGCGACGGGTCGCTGGCCGGGTCGCTCCAGACCTGCGCCTCCGGGCGCGTGGCGTGGCCGGTGACGTCGATGCCGGCGGTGACGTCGCCGATTTCGCGCTCGGCGCGCAGGTCCAGCAGCGGATCGTCGATCGCGCCG
>JBQCFN010000115.1:0-6341 GCA_051959035.1 Lysobacteraceae bacterium
GCGACTTCACCGGCGATCATCGCCACGCCACCTCGGCCCCAACCCCTCCCACGGTGAGGGGCGGCTCGCAGGCCGCTGGCGTCGCCGAGCGCGCTACCGCCTCACAGCCAGCCGCGCGCCGCCAGCGACACCGGCGCGCCGTCGCCGACGACGAAGTGGTCGAGCAGGCGGATGTCGACCAGCGCCAGGCTCTGCTTGAGGCGCGCGGTCACCGCGCGGTCGGCGGCGCTGGGTTCGGCGCTGCCGCTCGGGTGGTTGTGGCCGACGATCACCGCGGCGGCGTTGTGCGCGAGCGCGCGCCGCACCACCTCGCGCGGATGCACCTCGGCGCCGTCGATGGTGCCGCGGAACAGTTCCTCGAAGGCGAGCGCGCGGTGGCGGGCATCAAGGAACAACGCGGCGAACACCTCGTGCGGATGCCCGCGCAGGCGCTGGGCGAAATAGCGGCCGGCGGCGGACGGATCGGTCAGCGCCTCGCCGCGCTCCAGGCCGGCGGCGAGGTAGCGGTTGCACAGCTCCAGCGCGGCGGCGAGCTGGCAGGCGCGCGCGGGGCCCAGGCCCGGGAGCCCGGCCAGCTCGGCCGGGCTGCGCTCGAGCAGCGCGCGCAGCGGACCGTGGCGGGCGAGCAGGCCGCGCGCCGTGGCCACCGCGTCCTGCCCGCGCAGGCCCGAGCCGAGGAACAGCGCCAGCAGCTCCGCGTCCGACAGCACGGCGGCACCGCGCAGCAGCAGCTTCTCGCGGGGGCGTTCGTTCGCGGGCCAGTCGCGGATGTGCATGGACGCCGGGCGGGATGGGGACGCCGCCACTGTCCGCGCGCCACGCCGCCGCCGCGATCAGCGCGCGCACGCGCGTCGGGTAAGCTAACCCCCACTGTCGCCGTAGGAATTCCCCGACCGCATGGACGGCCCCGCCCGCCTCGACCGCCGCGTGCTGCTGTGCGTGAGCGGCGGCATCGCCGCCTACAAGGCGGTCGACCTGGTGCGCCGGCTGCGCGACGCCGGCGCCGAGGTGCAGGTGGCGATGACCGGGCACGCGCTGCGCTTCGTCGGCGCGCCGAGCTTCCAGGCGGTGTCCGGCCGGCCGGTGCGGCATTCGCTGTGGGACGAAGCGGCCGAGGCGGCGATGGGCCACCTCGAGCTGGCGCGCTGGGCCGAGCAGGTGGTGGTCGCGCCGGCCACCGCCAACACCATCGCCCGGCTCGCGCACGGCTTCGCCGACGACCTGGTCAGCACGCTGTGCCTGGCCACCACCGCGCCGGTCGCGATCGCGCCGGCGATGAACCACCGCATGTGGCTGCATCCGGCCACACAGGCGAACGTCGCCACCCTGGCCGCGCGCGGCGTGCAGGTGATCGGCCCCGACGACGGCCCGCTGGCCGAAGGCGAATCCGGCCCCGGGCGCCTGCGCGAGCCGCTCGCGATCGTGCAGGCGCTGGCGCAGGCATGGGCGGCGCGATGACGACCGCGCTCGCCGGCCGCCGGCTGCTGGTCACCGCCGGCCCCACCTTCGAGGACATCGATCCGGTCCGCTTCATCGGCAACCGCAGCAGCGGCAAGATGGGCTTCGCGATCGCGGAGGCCGCCGCGCGCCGTGGCGCCGACGCGGTGCTGGTCGCCGGGCCGGTGCACCTGGCCACGCCTGCCGGCGTGCGCCGCATCGACGTGCGCTCGGCCGAACAGATGCGCGCGGCGGTGCTCGCCGCGCTGCCGCTGGACGTGTACGTCGGCGCCGCCGCGGTGGCCGACTGGCGGCCGCGCGCGGTCGCGCCCAGCAAGATGAAGAAGACCGCGGGCGTGGACACGCTCACGCTGGAGCTCGTGCGCACCCCCGACATCCTCGCCGAGGTCGCCGCGCACGCGGACCGCCCGCGGCTGGTGGTCGGCTTCGCCGCCGAGACCGAGGACGTGGAACGCTACGCGCGCGGCAATCTGGCGGCCAAGCGGCTGGACCTGATCGCCGCCAACCGGGTCGGCGTGGCCGGCGCCGGTTTCGAAAGCGACGACAACCTGCTCAGCGTGCTCGGCCACGACGGCTTCGCGCGCGAGCTCGGCCCCGCCCCCAAGCTGGTGCTGGCCGACGCCCTCCTCGACCTGATCGAAGCACGCCTGTCCTGATGCACCGCACCCTCGACCTCAAAGTGCTCGACCCGCGCTTCGGCCAGGAATGGCCGCTGCCGGACTACGCCACCCCGGCCAGCGCGGCGCTGGACCTGCGCGCCGCGCTGGACGCGCCGCTGGTGCTGGCGCCGGGCGACGCCGCGCTGGTGCCGTCGGGGCTGGCCATCCACCTGGCCGACCCGACCCTGTGCGCGCTGGTGCTGCCGCGCTCGGGCCTGGGCCACAAGCACGGCATCGTGCTCGGCAACGGCACCGGCCTGATCGACGCCGACTACCAGGGGCCGCTGCTGATCAGCGTGTGGAACCGCGGCGGCGAAGCGTTCACCATCGCCCCGGGCGACCGCATCGCCCAGCTGCTGGTGCTGCCGATCGTGCGGGCGACGCTGCGGGTGGTGGATACTTTCGAGGAAAGCGCGCGCGGCAGTGGCGGCTTCGGCCACACCGGCGTGCGCTAGGACTTCACAGGGGATGTCGATGAGCGATAGCAAACCGCGCCTGTCCGCCGGCACCCTGCGGCCGGCGCTGCCGATCCTGGCCGCGCTGTGCGCGCTGCTGGCCCTGGCGCTGGCGTGGACCGGCTTCCGCCAGTGGCAGGACGCGCAGCGCAGCGACGCGCTGCAGACCTCGCGCGACCTCGCCGTGCAGGGCACCGCGCGCGCCCTGCAGAAGCAGGCCACCGAGCTGCACGACCGGCTGGCCTCGGCGCCGGTGCAGGCCGCGCTCGCGCAGGGCGACCTCGCCGGCGCGGCCAGCGCCATCAAGACCGGCTGGGCGCACGTGGAGGCGGTCGAGCTGCTGCCGCCCGACCTCGACGCCGCCTACGCGGCGCTGCCGGCCACCGGCTACGGCAAGCTGGCGGTCGCCGAGGCGGCGCTGGCCGCGAACAAGCCGATGGCGCGCATCGCCCGCGACGCCGGCGGCAACAAGCTGGTGGTCGCCGCGCCCGCCAGCACCGGCGGCCAGCCGGTGGCGGTCGCGCTGGTGCGGCTGCCGCTGGCCATCGCCACCGACGCGCTGCAGTCGGCGCCGGTGTCCGACGACACCTACCTCTCGCTGCGCCAGGGCAACGCGCGCGTGCTCGAGCGTGGCGATCCGGCGCTGGCCGACAGCGCCGAGTCGCTCGCGGCCAAGGTGCCGGGGACCGACCTGCGCATCGCCGCCGGCCTGCCCGACGAGGCCACCGGCCTGTTCGGCCTGGGCACGATCCCGTCCTTCGCCGCCGCGCTGGTCCTGCTCGGCCTGGGCGCGGCCGCGTGGCGGGCGGCGCGCCGGCCTCCGGAGGCCGTGGTCGAGGGCGAGGCCGCGCCGACCCTCGCCGAAGCGCTGCTGCAGCCGTCCCCGGCAGCGGCCGCCCCGCAGGCGCCCGTCGTCGAAGGCGAGCCCGCGCCGGACGCGGTCGCCGTGGCCGGCGAAACGCCCGCGCCGGCCGCCCCGCCCGCCATCCGCGCCGGCACCGCGCGCGAGGTGCCGATCGACAAGGGCATCTTCCGCGCCTATGACATCCGCGGCGTGGTCGGGCAGACGCTCGACCGCGGCGTCGCCGAACTCATCGGCCACGCCATCGGCAGCCTGATGTTCGAGCAGAACCTCACCGACATCGTGGTCGGCCGCGACGGCCGCCTGTCCGGCCCGGACCTGGTCGAGGGCCTGGCCGAGGGCCTGCGCAAGGCCGGCCGCAACGTCATCGACGTCGGCATGGTGCCCACGCCGGTGGTGTACTTCGGCACCTACCACCTGCGCACCGGCTGCGGCATCGCCGTCACCGGCAGCCACAATCCGCCCGACTACAACGGCTTCAAGGTCGTGGTCGGCGGCGTCACCCTGTCGGGCGACGCGATCGCCGACCTCTACGCGCGCATCGCCGACGACCGCCTGCACACCGCGGAGGTGCCGGGCAACCACCTGACCCGCGACATCGCCGAGGACTACGTCGCCCGCATCGCCTCCGACGTGCAGATGGACCGCCGCCTGAAGGTGGTGGTCGACGCCGGCAACGGCGTCGCCGGCACGCTCGGCCCGCGCGTGCTGGAAACCATCGGCGCGGAGGTCGTGCCGCTGTACTGCGACGTCGACGGCCACTTCCCCAACCACCATCCGGACCCGAGCGAGCCGCACAACCTCGACGACCTGGTGCAGATGGTGCAGCGGCTGGACGCCGACCTCGGCGTGGCCTTCGACGGCGACGGCGACCGCCTCGGCGTGGTCACCCGCGAGGGCCGCATCATCTTCCCCGACCGGTTGCTGATGCTGTTCGCCGCCGACGTGCTCGAGCGCAACCCGGGCGCGGTGATCCTCTACGACGTCAAGTGCACCGGCCGCCTGGCCAGCCACATCCTCCGCCACGGCGGCAGCCCGCTGATGTGGAAGACCGGGCCTTCGCTGATCAAGGCGAAGATGAAGGAGACCGAGGCGGAGCTGGCCGGCGAGATGAGCGGCCACTTCTTCTTCGGCGAACGCTGGTACGGCTTCGACGACGGCATCTACGCCGCCGCCCGCCTGCTCGAGATCCTCGCCGCGCACGAGCAGTCGCCCGGCGAGCAGCTCGACGCGCTGCCCAACGGGGTGTCCACGCCGGAGATCAAGGTCGACGCGCCGGACGGCGACCCGCACGCCTTCGTCGAGCGCTTCCGCAAGGCCGCGAAGTTCGAGGGCGCCCGCAGCTCGACCATCGACGGCCTGCGGGTGGACTGGAACGACGGCTGGGGCCTGGTGCGCGCCTCCAACACCACGCCGGTGCTGGTGCTGCGCTTCGACGCCGATTCGGCCGAGGCACTGGCGCGCATCCAGGCGGCGTTCCGGGAACAGCTGCTGGCGATCAAGCCGGACCTGGCGCTGCCGTTCTGATCGTTTCGCGGGCGTGATGCGAACGGCCGGCATCCGCCGGCCGTTCGTTTTGGGACCGGCCTGGCAACGCCCTCGGAAGCGGCTTCAGCCGCGCGCTCAGTGAGTGCCCCGCCCTGCAGGAGGTGGGCCCGCGGCAGGAAGAGCTCGCGGCTGCAACCGCTCCTACGGGGCATCCACGCCGGGGCTCACCCTGCGCAAGCGCGCGCGGTCAGGCCGCCTGCCACACCGCCGCGCCCGGGTCGAACTCGGCGGTCACCATCTCCCCGCCGCGCCAGCCGAAGCCGCACACCGCCAGCGCGCCCTCGCACAGCGGGTCGAGGCCGAAGGCCTGCTCGAGCACGCGCTCGTTGATCGCCCCGGTGATGAAGGCACCGAGACCGGCGTCGGTGGCGGCGAGATAAAGGTTCTGCGACAGGTGGCCGGCCTCCAGGGCGATCACCCGGTACGCCTTGGCGTGCCGGCGGTACTTCCAGAACATGCGCGCGAAGCGCGGCGCGATCAGCACCAGCGCGTGCGCGTTCGCGAACCAGTGCTGCTGCGCGACCGCCTGCATGGCGAAGGCGTGCAGGTCGGCGGGCGCCACGTCGGCGTTCCCCGCGCGGGTCGCGGACGGCGCGGCCGCGCTTGCGCCGGGCGTTTCCCCTTCCACGCGATGCTGGCGCGCGGCGCGCCCTGCGCGCGAAGGCGCGGCATGGTCGGGCTCCTCGCCTGCCGTTGTCGGGACCTCGCCCTGCGCGGCGTTCGCCGCCGCCGCGCCAGCCGCCGCCCACGGCCATGGCAACGGCTGCAGCGCATGTTCGAGCGCGTGGTAGTGGTACAGCCCGGGCGCGATGCCCTCGACGTGCTGCACCAGCAGGTAGGCCTCGAGCGGATGCAGGCCGCCGCCGGACGGATGGTGCTTCTTCAGCACCACCGTGTCGTCGGTCCCGCGCACCTGCGCCTGCGCGGCGAACACGCGCTCGAGCAGCTGCGCGAACAGCGCGCGCGGCAGCGGGCGCGCGGCGTCGAAGTTGCGGCAGGTGGCGCGGCGCGCGAGCAGCGCGTCGAAGCCGGTGCGGTCGGCGCGCGGCAGCGGCAGGCGATCGGCCGCCGCCCCGCGCGACGCGGCCTCGGCCGGTGGCGCGCCGAGCACGTGGCGCATCGACAGCGCGGTTTCGGTGCCGCTGTCCTGCATGTTCTTCACCGCGTCGGTGCCGTCCCAGCGGGTGAACGCATGCAGCGTCGCCGCCAGCGGATGCCAGTGGGTATCGCGCAGGCGCTCGTCGCGCGCGCGGTGCGCGGCGTGCGCCCGGGTCGACCCGACCACGAGGCCGGCCCGCAGCAGGCGCCTGAGCGCCCGCTCCAGGGTGGGCGGCAGCGTGCGCGCGTCGGTCCACTGCT
>JBQCFN010000116.1:0-9469 GCA_051959035.1 Lysobacteraceae bacterium
TGCAGCTGCGCTCGCCCGATTTCGCCGATGCCGGCGCGCTGCCCGCGCGCCTGACCTGCGACGGCGACGGTCGCTCGCCGGCACTGCAATGGTCGGGCGTGCCGGAAGGCACGCGCAGCCTCGCGCTGATCGTCGACGATCCGGACGCCCCCGATCCGGCGGCGCCGAAACACACCTGGGTGCACTGGGTGTTGTACGACCTGCCGCCCGACAGCACCGGCCTGCCCGAAGGCGTGCCGGCCGCACGCCTGCCGCCCGGCACGCGCGAGGGCCATAACGACTGGCAGCGCAGCGGTTTCGGCGCGCCGTGCCCGCCGCGGGGCCGGCACCGCTACGTGCATACGCTGTACGCGCTGGACACCGTCCTGCCCGACCTGCACGGGCCGGACAAGGCGCGCCTGCTGGATGCGATGGACGGGCGCGTGCTGGCGCAGGCGCGGCTGGTCGGCACCTACGAACGCCGACACTAGGGGATGCACCCCCGGACGCAGGGAAGGCGCCGCGTGGGCGCCTTCCCGGAACGACGTGGGGCGGAACGACGGGCCTAGCGGTTGCCGCCGCCGCGGTTGCCACCCTGGTTGTTGCCGCCGCGGTTGCCGCCGCCCGAGGCTTCGCCGCCCTTGCGGCCGATCTCGGACATGTGCTGGCGGTCGCGGCTCACCGCTTCGCCGCCCTTCTGCGCGATCTTGCGCTGCTTGTCGTCGTCCATGCCGGCGAAGCCGCGGCCGCTGTTGTTGTCGGAACGAGTATTGGCCATGAGTCTCTCCCTATGGTGCTTGCGCGCGCGGGTTGCGCCGCTTCCGTCCTGGACCGGAACTGCTGGTGCCTTGGACCGGCCCGACTCTAGGCATGCGCCCGTTAGGCCAGCGGCGGTATCCGGTTAAAAACCGGCTCACCTGCTTGAATGGTTCAGAGCAGCGGTTGCCAGCCAGGCGGGTGGCGGCTGCCGGCTGCCGGGCGGGCGTCAGCCGCCGGCGGGAGGATCATCGCCTTCATGCAGCCGCGCGGTGCGACGCCGCCACGTGTCCGCCGTCTGCGGCTTCACGAACAGCGCCACGATGCCGGGATGCAGCGCGCGCACCGCCGCCTCGACGCGGTTGACGCAGCGTTCGATCTCGGGCGTGGAGAGCGCATCCTCGAATTCGGCGCTGAGCGCGGCGACCACGCTGTCGGGACCGAGCTGGACGGTGAATACGCCGTTCGCGCGTCGGATCGCCGGATCCCCGCCGGCGATGCGCAGGATGTCGCCGCGCACGCTCGGATGGGCCGCCTCGCCGATCAGCAGGCCCTTGGTCTCGCGCGCCAGCAGCAGGGCGGCCACGCACAGCACCGCGCCGATGCCCAGCGAGGCGACGCCGTCGAGCCAGGGGGCGCCCAGCAGCCGGGCGCCGCCGATGCCGGCGGCGGCGATCAGCAGGCCGAGCAGCGCGGCGCTGTCCTCGAACAGCACGGTGAAGGTGCTGGGATCCTTGCTGGCGCGGAAGGCTTCGAACCAGCCGCGCTCGCCCTTGCCCGCGCGGAACGCGCGCAGCGCCACCCACCACGAGCCGCCTTCGAACAGCAGCGACATGCCGAGCACGGCGTAGTTCACCAGTGGCCGCGACATCGGCTCCGGGTGGCGCATGTGCGCGATGCCCTCGTAGATCGACACGCCGCCGCCGAGGGCGAACACCAGCAGGGCGACGATGAAGCTCCAGAAGTACAGCTCGCGGCCATAGCCGAACGGATGGCTGGCGTCGGGCGGCCGTGCCGCGCGGCGCAGCCCGTGCAGGAGCAGCAGCTCGTTGCAGGTATCCACCAGCGAATGCACGCCCTCGCTGAGCATCGCCGAACTGCCGGTGATCGCGGCGGCGACGAACTTGGTCACCGCGATGGCGAGGTTGCCGAACAGCGCGGCGTGCACCACCTTGTTGCGGCCGCCCGCCACGCGATCAGGCCTGGCGGCCGCGCGGCTTGCGGGCGGGCGAGGGCGCGCGCGCCGCACCGCGGACGCTGGCGGCGGTCTTGCCCGCGCGGGGCTTGCCTGCCGGCACCGCGCGGGCGGCGGTGTCGCGGCCGGCCTTCGGCGATGCCCCGTGCGCCGTTGTCTCCGCCCCGGCCTTCGCTGGCCGGGTTGCCTGCGACTCGGTCGGTGCTTTCGTTTTCCTGCCGGCGGTGGCCGTGCGCCGCGTGCCGGCGCCGGTGGCCGTCGGCCGCTTGCGCGCGCGGCCCGCGCCGTCGAGGACGATCCACGTCGGCGCATGGTCGCTCGCGCCTTCCAGCCCGCGCACCCAGCGGTCCACGCCGGCGTCGCGCAGGCGCGGCGCGAGCCCGGCGTTGAGCAGCAGGTGGTCGATGCGCAGGCCGCCGTCGCGCTCCCAGTGCTGGCGGAAGTAGTCCCAGAAGGTGAAGATCTTTTCGCCGGGATGGCACGCGCGCAGCGCGTCGGTCCAGCCCTGGTCGAGCAGGCGGCGCCAGCAGGCGCGGGTTTCCGGCTGCAGCAGCGCGTCCTTCTTCCACGAGCGCGGGTTGTAGATGTCGAGCTCGTCGGTCGGCACCACGTTGTAGTCGCCGCACAGCGCCACCGGGTGCCCGCAGTCGTACAGCGTCCCGGCGTAGGCGATCAGGCGCTCGAACCAGGCCAGCTTGTAGTCGAACTTCGGGCCCGGCTGCGGGTTGCCGTTGGGCAGGTACAGGCAGCCGACGATCACGCCGTGGACGGCGGCCTCGAGGTAACGGCTGTGGATGTCGCCGGGATCGCCGGGCAGGCCGCGCCGGCTTTCGACCGGTTCGGCGCCGCGGGCGAGGATGGCGACGCCGTTCCAGGAGCGCTGTCCGTGCCAGATCGCGCCGTAGCCCGCGGCGCGGATGGCGTCGGCCGGGAAGGCCTCGTCGGGCGCCTTCAGCTCCTGCAGGCAGGCGACGTCGGGCTGCTCGCGCGCCAGCCACGCCAGCAGCGGTTGCAGCCGCGAGCGGATGCCGTTGACGTTGAAGGTGGCGATCTTCAGCTGCGCCATCGGCGTCCGTCGCGCTGGCCCCGTCCGATCGTCGGTGCGCGCGGGTGGAGGACGGGTGATCGCGCGTCACGCCGCGTGCGACGCGCGCGCGCCAGCATGCCCGCATGCCCGTCGCGCCATTCCGCTCCGGCCGCGTGCCCAGCCGCGGGCGCTGCTTCCTCTACGTCTTCCCCTGCGGCTGGGAAGACCTGCTCAAGCTCGGCATCTCGCGTGATCCGCTCGGGCGCGCGCAGGCGCTGCATCCGCGCTGGTTCGAGTTCTTCGACCTCGAACGCGGCTTCCTCGTCGAGTTCGACAGGGTGCGCGAGGCGCGCGCCCACGAGCTCGCGCTCGGCCACCGGCTGGCCGAGCACCGCGCGGTCGCGCCGCTGACCGTGCGCGTGGCGGCCGGTGGCCAGACCGAATGGTTCCGCGGTGCGCAGGACGCGCTCGCACGGGCGATGGACGCGCTCGCCGCGCGCGGCCATCCCGTGCACGCGCCGCTGCGGCCGTGGCTGCGCGAGGCCCTGCAGGCGCGCGACGACCGCCTGTTCTCGTGGGCGCAGGCGATGCTGTCGGCGGACGACCTCGATGCCCGGCAGGCGGCCACGCCGCCCCAGCGGGCGGTGCGGGACGCCCTCGATGCGCGCGCCGGGCTCGGACTCGAGCTCGCCGGGTGCGTGCCGGAGGTGGTGCTGGACTGGTATCGCGGCCTGCGCGGCGGAAGCTAGTGCGCCTTGCGGCTGGCCTCGAAGGCCGCCAGCTGCGCCGGCGTCGCCTCGCGCTGGTGCCTGGCCTTCCAGTCCGCGAAGGGTTCGCCGTAGACCGCCTCGCGCGCCTCGTCGCGGGACATGGCGATGCCGCGCGCCTGCGCCGCCTCGCGGTACCAGTCGGCCAGGCAGTTGCGGCAGAAGCCGGCGAGGATCATCAGGTCGATGTTCTGCACGTCCGGGCGCTGCCGCAGCAGGTGCTCGCGCAGGCGGCGGAACACCGCGGCTTCGATGTGCAGGGTGTCGAGGTCGGCGTCGCTCATGGGGGTTTTCCTCGGTGTGCGCGCGGGCGGCGAGCGGCCGCCGCGCCCGATCGGCGATAATGCCACCCCGTCCGTTTTTCGCCCGCACGGCATGACCCAGCCCGCACCCCATCGCGCCCGCATCCTCGACGGCAAGCGCATCGCCGACGCGCTGCTCGACGACCTCAAGGCGCGGGTGGACGCGCGGCTCGCGGCCGGCAAGCCGCGGCCCGGGCTGGCGGTGGTGCTGGTCGGCAACGATCCCGCCTCGGCCGTGTACGTGCGCAACAAGCGCCGCGCGGCGGAGAAGGTCGGCATCCGCGCGATCGACTTCGACCTGCCCGCCGACACCTCCGACGAGGCACTGCTGGCGCTGGTCGACCGCCTCAACGCCGATCCGCAGGTGCACGGCATCCTCGTCCAGCTGCCGCTGCCGGACCGCCGCGACGCGACCCGGCTCATCCACCGCATCGACCCGCGCAAGGATGTCGACGGCTTCCATCCGGAAAACGTCGGCCACCTCGCGCTGCGCCAGTTCGGCCTGCGGCCGTGCACGCCGCGTGGCATCACCACGCTGCTGGCCTACACCGACCGCCCCGTTCGCGGCGCCAGCGCGACCATCGTGGGTGTATCCAACCACGTCGGCCGGCCGATGGCGCTGGAGCTGCTGATCGCCGGCTGCACGGTCACCTGCTGCCACAAGTTCACCCCGCCCGCGGTCCTCGAGCAGGCGGTGCGCAACGCCGACGTCCTGGTCGTCGCGGTGGGGCGGCCGCGCCTCATCCCCGGCGAGTGGGTCAAGCCCGGCGCGGTGGTGATCGACGTGGGCATCAACCGGCTGGACGACGGCCGCCTGGTGGGCGACGTCGGCTTCGACGCCGCGGTCGAGCGCGCGGGCTGGATTACCCCGGTGCCCGGCGGCGTGGGCCCGATGACGGTCGCCACGCTGATGCAGAACACCCTGGAAGCCGCCGAGGCGGCCGATCCCTGACCCGGTCGGACCGGGCACGGAACGCTGCGTGCCCGCCGGGCGAGCGCCGCCCCCGCCCGCCGGGTTACAATGGCGCGCTTCATCCCACCGGGGTTGCCCATGCTCCGCATCCAGGCTGAAGCGCTGACCTACGACGACGTCTCGCTCGTCCCCGCGCATTCGGTCGTCCTGCCCAAGGACGTTTCGCTCGCCACCCGCCTGCCCCGCAACCTGCGCCTGAACCTGCCCATCGTCGCCGCGGCGATGGACACGGTGACCGAGGCGCGGTTGGCCATCGCGATGGCCCAGCTCGGCGGCATCGGCATCCTGCCCAAGAACATGGGCATCGAGCGCCAGGCGGCCGAAGTCGCCCGGGTGAAGAAGTTCGAGGCCGGCGTGATCAAGGAGCCGTTCACCGTCGGCCCCGAGACCACGATCGGCGAGGTACTCAAGCTCACCCGCGCGCGCAACATCTCGGGCGTGCCGGTGGTGGACGGCGACGGCCACCTGGTCGGCATCGTCACCGGCCGCGACATGCGCTTCGAGAAGAAGCTCGACGATCCGGTCCGCCACATCATGACCAAGCGCGACAAGCTGGTCACGGTGAAGGAGGGCGCCAGCGACGACGAGGTGCTGCAGCTGCTGCACCGGCACCGCATCGAGAAGGTGCTGGTGGTCAACGACGACTTCGCCCTGCGCGGGCTGATCACCGTCAAGGACATCCAGAAGAAGTCCGACAACCCGAACGCCGCCTACGACGGCAGCGAGCGCCTGCTGGTCGGCGCCGCGGTCGGCGTCGGCGGCGACACCGAGCAGCGCGTCGAGGCGCTGGTCGCCGCGGGCGTGGACGTGGTCGTGGTCGATACCGCGCACGGCCATTCGCAAGGCGTGCTCGACCGCGTCGCATGGGTCAAGAAGCGCTTCCCGCAGATCGAGGTGGTGGGCGGCAACATCGTCACCGGCGACGCGGCGCGCGCGCTGGAGGACGCTGGCGCGGACGCGGTCAAGGTCGGCGTCGGCCCGGGCTCGATCTGCACCACCCGCATCGTCGCCGGCGTCGGCGTGCCGCAGGTCACCGCGGTGTCGATGGTGGCCGAGGCGCTGGGCGACCGCATCCCGCTGATCGCCGACGGCGGCATCCGCTACTCGGGCGACATCGGCAAGGCCATCGTGGCCGGCGCGAGCTGCGTGATGATCGGCGGGCTGTTCGCCGGCACCGAGGAGTCGCCGGGCGAAACCGAGCTGTTCCAGGGCCGCAGCTACAAGAGCTACCGCGGCATGGGCTCGCTGGGCGCGATGGAGAAGGGTTCCAAGGACCGTTACTTCCAGGACGCGTCCGACGCCGACAAGCTGGTGCCGGAGGGCATCGAGGGACGCGTGCCGTACCGCGGCCCGCTCAGCGGCGTGGTGCACCAGCTCGCCGGCGGCCTGCGCGCGACGATGGGCTACGTCGGCTGCGCGACCATCGAGGACATGCGCAGGAAGCCGTCGTTCGTGAAGGTGACCGGCGCCGGCCAGCGCGAAAGCCACGTCCACGACGTGCAGATCACCAAGGAACCGCCGAACTACCGCGCGGGGTGAGGCAGGCGCTTGCGCGGCATTGCCGCGCGGCCTGCCGAACGCCCCGCCCTGGATGGCCGGGCAGGGCGATCCGAACCCCACGTCCTCGCGCCATCGATGGCGACGCCCCATCCGCCGAAGTCGAAACCGAACGGCCCCATGACCGACCTCCACAGCGACAAGATCCTCATCCTCGACTTCGGCGCGCAGTACACCCAGCTGATCGCGCGCCGCATCCGCGAGATCGGCGTGTACTGCGAGATCTGGGCGTGGGACCACGATCCGGCCGAGATCGCCCGGTTCGGCGCGAAGGGCATCATTCTGTCCGGCGGGCCCGAATCGACCACCGTCGCGGGTGCGCCGCGCGCGCCGCAGGAGGTGTTCGACTCCGGGCTGCCGATCCTCGGCATCTGCTACGGCATGCAGACGCTGGCCGCGCAGCTCGGCGGCGCCACCGAGGCGGCGGACCAGCGCGAGTTCGGCCACGCGGAAGTCGAGCTGGTCGCGCAGGACGCGCTGCTGGACGGCCTCAAGGACCATCCGGGCTCGCCGCCGCGGCTGGACGTGTGGATGAGCCACGGCGACCACGTCGCGGTCGCGCCGCCCGGGTTCACCGTCACCGCACGCACCGATCGCATCCCCGTGGCCGCGATGGCGAACGAGGACAAGCGCTGGTACGGCGTGCAGTTCCACCCCGAAGTCACGCACACGAAGTCGGGCCAGGCGCTGCTGCGCCGCTTCGTGGTCGACATCTGCGGCTGCCGTACGCTGTGGACCGCCGAGCACATCATCGACGACCAGGTCGCGCGCGTGCGCGAGACAGTCGGCAGCGACGAGGTGATCCTCGGCCTGTCGGGCGGCGTGGATTCCTCGGTGGTCGCCGCGCTGCTGCACAAGGCGATCGGCGACCAGCTGACCTGCGTGTTCGTCGACACCGGCCTGCTGCGCTGGCAGGAAGGCGACCAGGTGATGGCGATGTTCGCCGAGCACATGGGCGTCAAGGTCATCCGCGTCAACGCGGCCGAGCGCTACTACAAGGCGCTCGAGGGCGAGGCGGACCCGGAAGCCAAACGCAAGATCATCGGCAACCTGTTCGTCGAGATCTTCGACGAGGAGGCCGGCAAGCTGAAGAACGCGAAGTGGCTGGCGCAGGGCACGATCTACCCCGACGTGATCGAGTCGGCCGGCAGCAAGACCGGCAAGGCCCACGTCATCAAGAGCCACCACAACGTCGGCGGCCTGCCCGAGCACATGAAGCTCGGCCTGGTCGAGCCGCTGCGCGAGCTGTTCAAGGACGAGGTGCGGCGCCTGGGCGTCGAGCTCGGCCTGCCGCCGCACATGGTCTACCGCCATCCGTTCCCGGGCCCGGGCCTGGGCGTGCGCATCCTCGGCGAGGTGAAGGCCGAATACGCCGAACTGCTTGCCAGGGCCGACCACATCTTCATCGAGGAGCTGCGCCGGGCCGACCTGTACGACAAGGTCAGCCAGGCCTTCGCGGTGTTCCTGCCGGTGAAGTCGGTCGGCGTGGTCGGCGACGCGCGTGCCTATGAATGGGTGATCGCGCTGCGCGCCGTGGAGACCATCGACTTCATGACCGCGCACTGGGCGCACCTGCCGTACGACTTCCTCGGCAAGGTCTCCAACCGCATCATCAACGAGCTGCGTGGCGTTTCACGCGTGGTCTACGACATCAGCGGCAAGCCGCCGGCCACCATCGAGTGGGAATGAGGACCGCCGCTTTCACGACGCCATGACGGCGGTGCGGCACACTGCCGCGTTGGGCCTGACGCGACCGAGCCGGTGCCCGCAACCCCCGGTGGTATCCCGTGCCGTCGCCGCAGCCGACCAACCCGAGCCAAGCCTTGCCGCAAGCGCCCATGCCCCGCCGGGGGGCAGCCGGACGCCGGGAGGGCGGATGACGGCGTCCACGGTCGTCGCGGATGCGTCCAGTGAAATCGAGCGGCTGCTGGCCACGCCTGCGGCCGTGCTCGACGCGATTCCGGCGGCGGTGTCCATCGTGGATCGCGCCGGCCGCTGGGTGCGCTGCAACCGCCGCGCGGCCGACCTGGCGGGCGTGGCGCCGGGCGCGGACGCCATCGGCGGCCTGGCCGGCTTCGTGCGCGCCTTCCATCCCGACGGCCGGCCCCTGCCTGCGGACGAGGCGCCGCTGGCCGAGGTGCTGGCCACCGGCGTGCCGGTGCGCGACCGCGAAGTCGAACTCGAGCGAGCCGACGGCAGCCGCCGCATCGTGCTGGCGAACGTGGACCCGGTGCGCGACCCGCAGGGACGGCTGGTCGGCGCGGTCCAGTGCTTCCACGACATCACCGAGCGCGCCAGCGCGGAGCGGGCCTTGCGGCGCAGCCAGCAGGACCTCGAGGACTTCTTCGACAACGGCGCGGTCGGCCTGCACCTCGTCGCGGCCGACGGCACGGTGCTCAAGGCCAACCGCGCCGAACTGGACATGCTCGGCTACGCGCCCGAGGAGTACATCGGCCAGCCGATCTCGCGCTTCCACGCCGATGAGCCGGTGATCGGCGACATCCTGCAGCGGCTTTCCTGCGGCGAGCACCTGGACCGTTACCCGGCGCGGCTGCGCGCCAGGGACGGCTCGATCCGGCACGTGCTGATCACCTCGAACGTGCATTTCCGCGACGGGGAATTCCTCAACACGCGCTGCTTCACCGTGGACGTCACCGACTGGCACCAGGCGGAGATGGAGCGGCAGGCGATGGAGCGGCGCCTGCGCTCGACCCTCGACATGGCGCCGGTCGGGGTCGCGGAGACGGATGCGGAAGGCCGCTACCTGCGCGTCAATCCCGCGATGGAGGCCATCACCGGCTACACGGCGGGCGAACTGCTCGGGCTGCGCTTCTCGGACATCACCCATCCGGACGACCGCGCCCGCGAAGAGGCGCAGTATTTCGGGCAGCTCGCCTCGGGCGGCGCCAACGG
>JBQCFN010000117.1:0-4334 GCA_051959035.1 Lysobacteraceae bacterium
GACACCCGCGAGGCGGCGCGGCCCGCCGCGCCGGCGGTCGCGCGTGCCGCGCCCGCCACGGCCGCCGCGCCGGTGCCACTGCGCGTGCAGGTCGAACGCATCGCGGTCGCGCACGACGGCACGCCCGGCACCACCGACTGGCGCTTCACCGTCGAGGCCGACGGCGAGCCGCTGTTCGCCTTCACCCAGGCCGCGCTCGACGACAGCGGCGGCCGCAACGTGGTGGTGCCGGACGCCGCGCAGGGCCTGCTGCGGCTGGCGCCCGGCCAGCGCGTGCGGCTCACCGTGCGGGGCTGGCGCGCCAGCCTGCTCGGCTTCGGCGCGCAGCCGCTGGCCAGCGGCGAAGGCGTCCTGGCCGGCAGCGGCGCGTTGGCGCCGGTCCGGGTGCAGGCGACGCGTCCGGAGGACGGCTCCTTCGTGTTCCACCTGTCGGCCGAGCCGGTTCGCTAGCGCCGCCGCCGGGCACGGCGCGAGAAGCCGGCCGCGACCCCGCCGCGCTAGAATCGGCCCATGAAACTCTGGTCGATCCTCGGCAACTCGCAGAAGCTCGACGGCGGCGCGATGTTCGGCAACGCGCCGCGCGCGATGTGGGCGCAATGGGCCCGGCCGGACGAGCAGAACCGCATCGCGCTCGCCTGCCGGGCGCTGCTCGCCAGCCCGCTGGCCGGCAAGACGGTGCTGTTCGAGACCGGCATCGGCGCGTTCTTCGAGCCGAAGCTGCGCGAGCGCTACGGCGTGGTCGAGGACCGCCACGTGCTGCTCGATTCGCTGGGCGAGGCCGGTTTCTCGCACGAGGACATCGACGTCGTCGTGCTGTCGCACCTGCATTTCGACCACGCCGGCGGCCTGCTCTCCGAATGGCGCGAAGGCGCCGCGCCGTCGCTGCTGTTCCCCAACGCCACCTACGTGGTCAGCGCCGGCTGCTGGGAGCGCGCACGCCATCCGCATCCGCGCGACCGCGCCAGCTTCATCCCGGAGCTGCCGGATTTGCTCGAGCGCAGCGGCCGCCTGGAAATCGTCGGCGGCGCGCATTCGCGCGCGCTCGGCGCGGCCGTGCGCTTCCACTACAGCGACGGCCACACCCCGGGGCTGATGCTGTCGGAGATCGTCGGCCCCGAGCGCGTCGACGGCGAGGCGCACGGCGGCGTGGTGTTCTGCGCCGACCTGATCCCGGGCCGCGCCTGGGTGCACGTGCCGATCACCATGGGCTACGACCGCAACGCCGAGCTGCTGATCGACGAGAAGCGCGGATTCCTCGAGGACAAGCTCGCGCGCAACGTGCACCTGTTCTTCACCCACGATCCGGAGTGCGCGCTGGCGCAGGTCACCCGCGACGCGAAGGGCCGCTTCGGCACCGCCCACGAGGTCGCCGAACTGCACGCGCGGGCGCTGGGCTGATGCGCCGCGCGGTGGCGCTCGCCGGCCTGCTGCTCGCCGGCGGGCTCCATGCGCAGGACGCGGCGGGCGTGCGCAGCGAGCCGCCGCTGCGCGACGTCGAATTCGGCGTGGTCGTGCGGGCGCCCGGGCTCGAGCGCCGGGTCGAGATGCTGCAATGGACCCGCGTTCCGCAGGGCTACGCGCGGGCGTGGAGCGACGAGCCGGTCGATGCGTCGGAGTTCGCGCCCGGGCACGCCAATCCGGTCGCCTGGCCGTTGCCCGGCCGGCGCTGGCTGGCGCACCGGGTCACCCTCGACGGCCATCCGCTGGATCCGGACGTGATCGCCGCGCTGGGCGAGTGGCGGGATTTCCGGCCGAGCTTCGACGCCCTGCCCGGCAACATGGCGGCGACCTTCCAGCCCGAGGGCGATGGCCTGGGCAGCGCCGACAATCCGCTCGATCCGCAGGTCGGCGACCTGCGCATCCGCTGGCGCCGGCTGGTGCTGCCGCCGCTGCAGGGCAGGGTGGTGCTGCGCGACGGGCGCTGGCAGCTGGCGCCGGCCGATCCGGTGGATACCGATGCCCGGGCGCCTTCCCCGCCGGCGCGCGGTCCAGCACCGGCCGCGCTGCCCGCGGCACCGGCGCGCACGCCGTGGCCGCGCTGGTGGGCGGCGCTCGCCGCGGTGGCCGTCGCCGGCGTCGTCGCATTGCTCGTCCGCCGCCGTCGCCGGGAACCCTGATGCCGAAGATCACCCTGCTGTTCGCCGCGCTGCACGCCCTGCTGCTGCTCGTCCTGCTCGCGCGCGTCTCGCGCCTGCGCCACGGCCGGCGGATCGGCTTCGGCGATGGCGGCGATCCGGAGCTCGCCCGTGCGATCCGCGTGCACGCCAACTTCGTCGAGCACGTGCCGTTCGCGCTGCTGCTGCTCGGCCTGCTGGAGCTGTGCGGGCTGCCGTCGCCGTGGCTGTGGGCTTGCGGCGTCGCGTTGCTGCTCGCGCGCGTGCTGCACGCGGCCGGGCTGTCGCGCAGCAGCGGCGCGTCGTTCGGCCGCTTCTACGGCACCGCGCTGACCTGGCTGGTGGTGCTGGGGATGGCGCTGGCCGGCCTGTGGCGCGCGCTGGCGATGCCGTAGGCGCGGCTTGCAGCCGCGAGCCTTCGCCCCCTGTGCGGCCCCCCCTGTGCGGTCGCCCTTGCGGGAGGCGCGAGCCGGCCACCGTCGCGACTGACGTCGCTCGCGCAAGGAAGGAATGGCAGAGCTCGGCTGGAGGCGTCCTGCAAGGGGCAAAAAAGAAGGCCGGGGGAGTGCCCGGCCTTCCTGGGACTGCGATGGCGCCTCGGCTTACGCGGCGGCGGCCTGGCGCTGGCGCGGGCCTTCCAGCAGCGCGCGCCTGACCATCGCGACCAGCAGCTCGAGCTCGTCGGCGCCGATGGCGAAGTGCGGCGTGAAGCGCAGCGAGTTCTCGCCGCCGTGGATCACGCCGATGCCGTGCTCGCGCATCCACTCCTCGGTCGAGCCGGTGCCGTAGCCCTTGAACTCCTTCGACAGCTCGCAGGAGAACAGCAGGCCGGTGCCCTGGACCTTGGTGACCAGCCCGCCGAGCTCGGCCTTGAGCGCCTCCAGCTTGCGCACCGCCTCGGCGCCGCGCTCGCGGATGTTGGCGCGCAGTTCCGGAGTCAGCATGCCCAGCACCGCGCAGGCGACGTCGAGCGCGCGCGGGTTGGCGGTCATGGTGTTGCCGTACACGCCCTTGCGGTAGAGGGCGGCGGCGTGCTCGTTCACCGCCAGCACCGACAGCGGGTACTGGCCGGCGTTGAGCGCCTTCGAGTAGGTCTCCATGTCCGGCGCCTCCAGGCCCTCGAAGCCCGGGTAGTCGACCACCGACAGCACGCCCTGCGCGCGCAGGCCGGCCTGGATCGAGTCCACCAGCAGCAGCGCGCCGTGCGCCTTCGTCAGCTCGCGCGCCAGGGCGTAGAACGCCGGCGGCACGCTGCGACCGGGGTCGCCTTCGCCCATCACCGGCTCCAGGAACATCGCCTGGATGAACCAGCCGTTGGCGTCGGCGTCGGCGAAGGCCTTGCGCAGCGCCGCCTCGTCGTAGGGCTCGATCGCGATCACGCTGTCCTCGCCGCGGAAGCTGGCGAGGTGCTGGATGTAGGTCTTGCGCGACGAGTCGGAATACAGCGCCGGGCCTTCGGTGCGCCCGTGGAAGCTGCCCTTGACCACGAGGCGCTTGATCGCGCGGCCGGCGTGGCGCGCGCCCGGGTCGGTCATCAGCTTGGCGTTGACGTCGGCGATGCGCGAGGCGAGCGAGACCGATTCCGAACCCGAGTTCAGGCACAGGAAGCGGGCGTAGGGACAGCCGCCGCGGGTGTGGCCGACCTCGGCGCGGATCGCGCGGTCGAAGCGCAGCTGCGACAGGTTGGGCGTCATGATGTTGGCCATCACCTGCGGCCTGGCCATCGCGGCAAGCACCTTGTCCGGCGTGTGGCCGAAGCCGAGCATGCCGTAGCCGCCCGAGTCGTGCAGGACCGCGCCGTTGAGGGTGATGATCCACGGCCCGCGCGCGGCCAGCGCGACGTATGGGTTGACGGTGTCGTCGGAGTAGAAGTTGACGAAGCCGGCCTGCACGGCGCGCGCCTGCGCGGCCTCGTCCAGGTCGAGCAGGTCGGGGAACTCGGCGGCGACGCGCGCATGCTCGGCGACGGCCGCGTCGATCGCCTCGACGAGTTCCGGATGGGTGGCGGCGAAACGCTCGACGGTGGCGTCGTCGAGGCCGTGGGTGCGGCGGGCGCCGGCGTGGGCGCGCAGGGGCGCGAGGCGGTCGGTGACGGCCATGGAAGTCCTCCGGCGGAAACGGTGAAGCCTCCTATTATCCCGAACGGATCGGCGATAGACAGCGGCGATCCGCGCGGAATACCATCACCTTTCGGCGATTCGACGAAAGAGGCTCGTCACA
>JBQCFN010000118.1:0-10333 GCA_051959035.1 Lysobacteraceae bacterium
GTCCTGCAGCGACTGGCCGCGGCCGAGCGCGAGGCCGAGCCGGCGGTTGCGCGACAGGTCGCCGGTGCAGGTCAGCACCAGGTCGCCGAGGCCGGCCAGGCCCATCAGGGTTTCCGGGCGCCCACCGATCGCATTGTTGAGCCGCAGCATCTCGTTGAGCCCGCGGGTGATCAGGCCGGCGCGCGCGTTGAGGCCGAGGCCCATGCCGTCGGCGACGCCGGTGGCGACCGCCAGCACGTTCTTCATCGCGCCGCCAAGTTCGGCGCCGCGCATGTCGTCGCCCGTGTAGGCGCGGAACGCGGGCCCGTGCAGCAGCTCGGCGACCTCGCGGGTGAACTCGGCGTCCTCGCCGTGCACGGTCAGCGCGGTCGGCAGGCCGGCGGCGACCTCGCGCGCGAACGATGGCCCGGTCACCACCGCCAGCGGCACGTCGGCGCCGAGCGTCTCCGCCGCCACTTCATGCAGGAAGCGCCCGCTGCCGGGCTCGAAGCCCTTGGTCGCCCACGCCACGCCGGCGCCCGCGCGACGCAGCGGCGCGAGCGCGCGCAGGGTCTCGGCGAAGGCGTGCGAGGGCACCACCACCAGCACCAGGCGCGCATCGCGCAACGCGTCGGCGAGGTCTGTGGTCGCGCGCATGCCGTCCGGCAGCGGGGTGCCGGGCAGGTAGCGCGGGTTTTCGTGGCGGGCGTTGACCGCTTCGCTGACCGCGGCGTCGCGCCCCCACAGCACGACCGGATGGCCGTGCCGGGCGATCAGCGCGGCAAGCGCGGTGCCCCACGAGCCCGCGCCGAGCACGGCAACGGGCGCGTCCGCGGCGAGGGGGGACATGCGTGGCTCAGGCGTTGCCGGCGGTTTCCGTGTCGGCCAGCCCGCCCTGCTGCGCCTGCTCGGCGCGCTGGCGCAGGCCTTCGGCGTACAGCGCCTCGAAGTTGATCGGCTGCAGCAGGAACGGCGGGAAGCCGCCCGCGGTGATCAGGTCGCTGACCGCCTGTCGCGCATACGGGTACAGCACGTTCGGGCAGTGCGTGCCGAGGAGCGCGTCCAGCGTCTGGTCGTCGAAGCCGGACAGGCCGAACACGCCCGCCTGCTGCACTTCGACGAGGTAGGCGGTCTTGTCGCCCACGGTGCAGGTGAGGGTCACCCCGAGCACCACCTCGAACGCGGTGTCGGCGAGCCGCTGCACCTGCTGGTTGAGGTTCATCTGCAGCTGCGGCTGGCCGGCTTCGTTGAACACCTGCGGGGTGCCCGGCGCCTCGAACGACACGTCCTTGACGTAGACCTTCTCGACGGTGAAAGCGGGGCCGGCAGCCTGCGGGGCGCCGTTGAGGATGTCGTCGGACATGGTGCTGCTCCGGGATGCGGCAAAAAAGAAGGGGGATTATGGCACGGTGGTCCGGGCCGCCCGGCCCGTCAGGGACAGGTGCGGCCGGCGCGGCGCGGTTGCAAGGCTCAGCCGCGCCCGCGGGCGAGCGGCAGGTCGGCCTGCTGCCAGGCCTGGATGCCGCCGTCGAGCACGTAGACCTTCTCGAAGCCGGCCTTCAGCAGGCGCCTGGCGGCGTCGCCTGCGCTGTTGCCGGCCTTGCACACCAGCACCACCGGCAGCGCACGCGCGGCCGCCAGCTGGCGGTTTTCCGGATCGAACTGGCTCGGCAGCACGTTGCGCGAACCGGGGATGTGGCCCTTCTCGAAGTCGGCCAGCGCGCGCAGGTCGACCACCAGGGCGTTCTCGCGGTTGACCAGCGCGGTCAGCGCGGCCGGCGCGATGCGCTTGTAGCCGGTGAACAGGCCCGCGAGCTCGTTGCCGACGATGGCCAGCGTGAGCCCGGCGAAGGCCAGCGACAGGTAGGGGTGGTTGCCGGCGAAGGCCTGCAGTTCGGAAAAGGTCACGAGCGGGTCTGCGAATACGCGGCGGCGCGCGCGGAAGCGCGGATTGTCGCCGCTCGCGCCGGGCGTGGCAAAGCGCGGCTACTGCGGCCAGAGGTCGGGCAGGCCGCTGGTCACCCACCAGGTCCGGGTCGCCGGGTCGTAGCGCCAGGTTTCGGTGTAGCGCACCTGCCGCTCGACCAGGGTGTTGCGGTTGACCACGCCGACCAGCACCTCGCGCGCGGCGGTGGCCTCGCCCACCTGCGCGCCGAGTTCCTGGTACTCGGAGATCTGCACCTGCTTGTAGCGGGCGAACTCGAGGTCGGTCATCGGGTGCGCGGCACGCAGGTCGGGGTCGAGCATGTTGTAGGCGCCTTCGAAGTCGCCCCAGCGGATCGCCGCGGACCAGGCGTACTGCGCCTCGCGCAGCCCGTCGTTGCGGTCGATGCGGGTCGCGCAGCCGGCCAGCAGCAGCACCGCCAGCAGCGGCAACCAGGATCCGGCCAGCCGCGTCATCCACAGGCGCATCGCGTTCTCCCCCGGCGGGTCACCATGCCAGCCGTCGCGGGCCATCCTATCCCTTGGCGATGGCGACATAGCGGGCGCGCGCCTCCGCGGCCACGCCGTCGTCCGGCAGCCGCACCCGCGCGCGCACGCCGACCCGCGCGCGGCCGCGCCCGCGCAGGGCGGCCAGCGTGGCCTGCCAGTCGACGCCTTCGTCGAACTCCGCCTCCGCGGCAAGGTCGGCGAACAGCGGCCGCAGGTAGCGCACCTCGCTGTCGGCGACGAACACCTCGGCGGCCAGGCCCGCCTCGTCCAGGCGCAGGGTGACCAGGCCCCAGCCGGCGAGCGTCATCAGGGAGACCAGGCTGCCGCCGAAGGCACAGCCCTTGTCGTTGACGTGGCGCGCCAGCGGCGCCTGCAGGCGCAGCCGTGCACCGTCGTAGCCGGCGACGGCGACGTCCATCGACGCGACCGGCGGCATCGCCCGGTAGTGCGCGGCGAGCGCGGCGAGGGCATCGGCGTGGGCCATTGGCTATCCTGCGGGGATGACGGAAACGCGCGCCGGATGCTACGTCATCTCCCTGCGCCCGGCCGGCGAACACGGCGCGGTGCGCCGCGCGGCGGCGGCGCGCGGCTGGCGCACGATCGCGCTGTCGCCCTGGAAAATCGCGGTGGCCGACGACGCGGCCACGCGCGCGGCCCTGCGCGCGGCCCTCGCCGCCGAGGTCGTGGTCGCCACCAGTCCCGCCGCGGTGCGCTCGGCCGCGCGGCTGCAACCCTTGCGCGCACGCCGCGGCCAGCGCTGGTGCGCGGTCGGCACCGGCACCGCGCGGGCCTTGCGCCGCGCGGGCATTGCCGAGGTCGCCACGCCCGCGCGCATGGACAGCGACGGCCTGCTCGCGCTGCCCGCGCTGGACCTGCCCGCCGGCACCACGGTCGGCCTGCTCACCGCGCCCGGCGGACGCGACCGCATCGCGCCCGCGCTCGCCTCCCGCGGCGCGCACCTGCTCCGCGCCGACGTGTACGCGCGCGTGCCGCTGTCGCCGGCGCCGCGGTCGTTGGCCGCGCTGCGCGCGCGGGTTGCACGGCCGGGGCGGCTGCTCAGCCGTGGCGGGGCGCTGCGGCAGGTCCTCGACCAGGCGCCCGCCGACGTCGCCACGCGGCTGCGCGCGGCGCGCGTGGTCGCCGCCAGCGCGCGCCTGGCCGCGCTCGCCCGCGCCGAAGGCTTTGGCGACATCGTGCAGGCCGCCGGCCCGGGCCCGCGCGACCTCGTCGCCGCCGTGCAGGGCGGGTGAAGCACGCGCGTTCACGCTTGCCCACGCCGCGCCCACGCCGGCACCGCTAGCGTGCGGGCGTCGCCCGGAGAACCGCCATGCCGCTGCTCCGCCTGCTGTTGTGGATCGTCCTCATCCTGCTGGCCGTGCTCGGCGCGCAGGTCCTGCTGCACGACCCCGGCACCGTGCTGGTGCGTTTCCACGGCTACGACTACACCACCACCGTCGCCGCCGTGCTGTTCGGCACCCTGGCGGTGCTGGTGGTCGCGTGGCTGCTGTGGCGGGTGGTGACCTGGCCGTTCGCCGGCTGGCGCCGCCGCCGCGACCGGCTTGCGCGCGCACGCCTGGGCGATGGCTTCGACGCGCTCCACCAGGGCCGCTATGCGCGCGCCGAGGAACTGCTCGTGCAGGCGGGCGAGGACGAACCGGAATTCGCCGGGCAGGCGCGGCTGGGCGCGGCGCGCGCGGCGCTGGCGCGCGGCGACCTGGCCACGGCGCGGGCGCACGTGCAGGGCCTGGGCGAGGCGCACGCGACCACGCGCGCGCTGGCGCTGGCCGACCTCGCGCTGGCCGAGGATCGCCCGACCGACGCGCTGGTCGCGCTCGATGCACCCGCGGCGCAACCGCTGCCGCCGCGCGGCCTGCTGCTGCGCGCGCAGGCGCTCGCCGCCAGCGGCCAGGCCGAACAGGCGTACGGACTGCTCGGCAGCCTGCGCAAGCAGGAAGCGCTGCCGGCCGCGCGGCTGGACGAACTGCAGGAAGAATGGGCCGCCGCCGCGCTGCGCGAGGCGCCCGACCGCAACGCACTGGCCGCGCGCTGGGACGCGATCGCCAGGCCGCTGCGCAGCGAGCCGCGGGTGGTCGCCGCCTATGTCGATCGCGCGCATGCGCTCGGCTGGGACGGCGCCGCGCCGCAGGCGCTCGAGGAGGCACTGGCGAATCGCTGGGACGAGCGCCTCGCCGCGCGCTATGCCCTGCTCGCCGACGCGCGGCCCGAGCCCACCCGCGCGCAGCTGGAGCGCTGGCTGCAGGCGCATCCGCGCAGCCCGGCGCTGCTGCTGGCGCTGGCGCGCATCGCGCGTGCGCAGGGCGACTGGCCGCGGGCGCAGGACCTGCTGCTGCGGGCGCTGGCCGAAGGCGCCGGCGCGCCGGCGTGGGAAGAGCTCGGCCACGGCTACTCGCAGGCGGGCGACGAATCACGCGCGCGGCTGGCCTACGCGAACGCGCTGCGCGCCGCGCGCGACCAACCGGTGGTCGCCCTGCCCGCGGGCGAGGCCGCGCCGATCGCGCTGGAGGACCGCGACGCCCACGGCCTGCCGCGCCTGAGCGGATGACCGCGGTGGCGGAACGCGTCGAACTGCCGCGCTCGCTCGATCCGGACGATCTCGCGCGCGTGCCGGGCGTCCGCCACTGGTTCCGCTATCCGCTGCATTCGGGCGACTTCCACGCCCTGCGCGACGGGCCCCGCCTGCTCGGCTACTACGCGGCAAAGCCGCTGCATGGGCGCGTCGATGCACGCGGGCGGGTGGATCGCAGCGCCGGCTTCGACGGCCGCATCGCCGCGTTGTTCGTGCCCTCGCCCGCGCGTTCGTGGCGGCGTGCACGCGTGCTGTTCGCGCGGGCGCCACGCGATCGCCTGCGCCGCGCCGACGGCAAGCGCAACTGGCCGCTGATCCGCGCGACGGTGGAACGCGCGCTGCGGCGCCGGCTGCGGCGCGAGCAGGCCGCATTGTTGTAGGAGCGGCTTGCAGCCGCGAGCTTTTCGTCCTGCCACGGATTGGATTGCAGCAACGCCTGCGGACGCCGTTCCTGATCACACCCGCCTGCGTTGGAGACGCGCGGAAGAGCTCGCGGCTGCAAGCCGCTCCTACAGCGCTCAGCGCTCCAGGATCGCGACCACGCCCATGCCGCCGGCGGTGCAGATCGACACCAGGCAACGCCCGCCGCCGCGCTGCGCGAGTTCCTTCGCGGCGGTGGCGACGATGCGCGCGCCGGTCGCGGCGAACGGGTGGCCGGTGGCGAGCGAGGAGCCGTTCGGGTTGATCCTGGCCGGGTCGATGCGGCCGAGCGGCGCGTCCAGGCCGAGCCGCGTGCGGCAGTACTCCTCGCTTTCCCACGCGCGCAGCGTGCACAGCACCTGCGCGGCGAAGGCTTCATGGATCTCGTAGAAATCGAAGTCCTGCAGGGAAAGGCCGTTGCGGCGGAGCATTTCCGGCACGGCGATGGTCGGCGCCATCAGCAGGCCTTCGCCATGCACGAAGTCGACCGCGGCCACGTGCGCGTCGCGGATCCAGCACAGCGGCGCGAGGCCGTGCGCATGCGCCCACTCGTCGGAGGCGACCAGGCAGGCGGCGGCGCCGTCGGTCAGCGGCGTCGAGTTGCCGGCGGTCAGCGTGCCCTGGCCGGAGGTCTTGTCGAAGGCCGGCTTGAGCGTGGCGAGCTTCTCGATCGAGGTGTCCGGGCGCAGCACGTTGTCGCGCGAGACGCCGCGGAAGGGCACCACCAGGTCGTCGAAGAAGCCGCGTTCGTAGGCGGCGGCGAGCTTGTGGTGCGAGCCGGCCGCCCACGCGTCCTGCGAGTCGCGCGCGATGGCCCATTGCCGCGCCATGTCCTCGCAGTGGTCGCCCATCGACTTGCCGGTGCGCGGCTCGGCGACGCCGGGGAACTCGGGCTTGAGCTCGCGCGGATGGAACCCCTTGAACGCGGCCAGGCGCTGGCCCAGGGTCTTGCCGCGGGCGGCGTGCAGCAGGCGGCGGCGGAAGGCCTGGCCGTACACGATCGGCACGTCGGAGGTGGTGTCCGAACCGCCGCCGATGCCGGCCTCGATCTGGCCGGTGGCGATCTTGCCGGCGACCAGCATGATCGCGTCCAGCGAGGTGCCGCAGGCGCGCTGCAGGGTGATGCCGGGGGTGAGCGGCGACAGCCCGGACGACAGCGTGGCCTCGCGGCCGAGGTTCCAGTCCGACGGGTGCTTGATCACCGCGCCCATCGCGACTTCGCCCAGCTGCTGGCCGTGCAGGCCGAACTTCTCGACCAGCGCGCCGAGCGTGCGCACCGACATCCCGAGGTTGCCGACGTCGGCGTAGGCGGTGTTCTGCCTGCAGAAGGGAATGCGGACGCCGCCGAGCACGGCGACGGGTCGGCCTTGCAGCATCGGAAATCCTCGCAGCGGCCGGCCGCGGGCGACGCGACAGGCATAATGCGGCGCAGTGTAAACCCGCCCCGATGCAGGGCCAATCACGCATGACCGACGCCACGCCCGCTCCGGTTCATCTTCTCGGCGCGCTCGCGCTCGAACTCACGCCGGGCAGCGCCGCCGACCGGCTGGCGCTGGGGCAGGACGATGCCGGCGCGCTGGCCGGGCTGATCGCGCGCGACCTCGCCACGTTCGAGCCGGAGGCCGCGGCGCTGGAGCTGGCGCTGGTCGGCGCGCACTACGACGTGGTGGAGGTGCTGCGCCCGGGCTGGCCGCTGCACGAGCAGCTGGCGCAGCTGGCCGCGCGCGCGCCGCGCGGCGGCGAGGGTGGGCGGGTGATCGCCTTCGGCGCCCACGCCGATGCCCTGCGCGAGGCGCTGGCGCCGTCGCCCGAGCACGTCGGCGGCCCGCTGCGGGTGCTGCCGTTCGTGCTGCGCGCCGACGACGACGCGCTCGCCGCGCGGGTCGGCGAGCGGCTCGAACGCGACCTGGTCGAGCACGGCATGGCGGGCGCGGCGACCGCGCTGGAGGCGCAGTCGCTGTTCGGCCTACGGGTCGAGCACGCGCGCTACCTCACCGTGCACGACCTCGCCGCGATGATGGCGATGCAGTACGAACACGCCGGGCTCGCGCCGCTGTGGCCGCTGCTGGAGGCGGCACTGCTGGCGCCCACGGAGGAGGAATGGGTGGATGCGCCGCCCGAGCCGCTGGTGCACTTCGCCGGCGGCGAGGCGCGCATCGCGCTGTTCTCGCCCGCCGCCTGGCAGGCGCGCTACGCGCCGGACGTGCGCGACGGCGAGCGGCTCGAACGCGGCTTCGCCCATTTCCAGGCGCGCCAGCGCCAGTTCGCCGCGCTGCTGGGCGCGCACGGCGTGCCCGTGAACTTCGTCCATTGCGGGCACGACGAGCCGGTCGATCTCTGAGGCCAAGACATCGCGGGCGGCGGCGCGTCGTGCAGCGCCAGGATGCGCGCTCGTCCTCCGCCCCTGCAGGCCCGCATGACCCGTTCCGATCCGCAACGGACCGTCGCCCCGATCCTGGCTGGCGCGTGCCTGCTGGCCTCCGGCTCGGCGGCGCACCCTCCCCTGCCCGGGGTCGGCAGCGTGGTGGCGGTGGCGCCCGGGTTGTGGCTGTACCGCCGGCCGGCGACGCGCCGCCTCGGTGGTGCGCCGTGCCTGCTGGGCGCGCTGGCGTTCGGCACCGGCCTGCTGTTCGGCACCGGCACCCGGCTCGGCCACGACATGGCGGCGCGCGACGCCGCGCCGGCCGTGCACGGCTGAGCGCATTCGCCGGCGCGACGGGTCCTGGCCCTGCGAAAAGCCCCGCTTGCGCGGGGCTTTGGTCGCGCGCGGCTCAGCGGCCGTCGCGGTCGAGGTCGCCGGGCATCGCCCGCTCGATGTGGTGCCAGCCGTCGCGCACCGCGTCGCGCGCCTGGTTCCAGGCCAGCCGCGAATTGCCGCGGGTGCTGTCCCAGTCGCGCTGCAGCTGGTCCTCGACGTCGTCGAAGCGCTGGCCGCGGTAGGCGGCATAGGTGTCGTAGCCGTACTGGTAGGCCGGCTGGTAATCGCTCCACTCGCGGTCGGCGCTGTAATACGGGCGATCGCGGAAGCTGCTTTCGAAATGGCGGTTGTATTCGGTCGGATTGACCGCCTCGGCGATGCTGTCGCCGGCCTTCGCGCCGAGCGCACCGCCGGCCACCGCGCCGATCACCGTGCCCGGCGGGCCCGCGACCGAACCGATCGCCGCGCCGGCGACCGCGCCGCCGACCGCACCGGTGCCTTCGCCGAGGCTATGGTCCTTCTTGATGTCGCTCATCTGCCACTCTCCTTGGGGGGAAACGCGCGGTCGTGATGCCGGCGTCCGCATGACCCTAGCGAGCGGTTGGTTGCGGAGCGGTGAAACGTGGCGCGTTCAGCGAACGCGCGCTGGCGCGCAATCAGAACGGTTCAGCCAGCCGCCAGCGCAGGCCGGACACGCGCTCGACGCGGCGCGCGAGCGCGGTGCGCAGCACGTCCTCGCCGGCGCACAGGTGCAGTGCGCGGCGCGCGCGGGTCAGCCCGGTGTAGACCAGCTCGCGGGTGAGCGGGCGCGCGTCCACGCGCGGCAGCACCAGCCAGGCGGTGTCGTATTCGGAGCCCTGCGCCTTGTGCACGGTCATCGCGAACGCACCCGCGTGCGCCGGCAACGCGGCGGGATGGAAACCGCGCGGGCCGTCGCTGCCGGCGAACCAGGCGACCATCGCGCCGTCGTCGTCGCGCAGGCACACGCCGATGTCGCCGTTGGACAGGCCGTGGCGCGCGCTGTTCTCGCCGACCAGCAGCAGGCGGCCGTGGAAGTAGGGTTCGCGCTGCGGCCCGGCCAGCGCTTCCTCGATGCGTGCGTTGAGCGGCCCGGCGCCCTGCGGGCCCTCGCGCAGCGCGGTCAGCACGCGCGCGCGGTCGGCGAGGGCGAGCGCCTGGGCGGGATCGCGCGCCTGCAGCAGCGCGTGCCAGGGGCCGAGCAACGCCTCGCGCAGCGCGGGTGCGAGCGGGTCGCCCTCGCCGGGATGGAAGTGGACGCCGCCGAGCGTGCCCGCCTGCAACAGCGCGAGCGCGCGGGCGGCGTCGCCGGCGCGCACCGCGTCGGCGAGCGGCGCAAGCTGCAGCGTTTCGTCCTGGCGGTATGCGCGGCGCAGGTGCACGCGATGGCCGGCGAGCGGCGCGCGCGCGGCGGCGAACAGGTCGGCGCTCGCCGGCGCGGCCCCGAGGCCGAGCAGCGCGGCCTCGGCCGCGTCCACGCCGGCGTCTTCGCCGGCGGCATCGACGATCGCCGCGAGCACGTCGCCGGCCTCCACCGACGGCAGCTGGTCCGGATCGCCCAGCAGCACCAGGCGCGCGCCGGCCGCCACCGCCTCGGCGAGCTTGCACATCAGCGGCAGGTCGACCATCGAGGCTTCGTCGACCACCACCACGTCGTACGGCAAGGGATGCGCGGCGTCGTGGCGGAAGCGCGGGCTGTCGGGGATCACGCCGAGCAGGCGATGCAGCGTGCGCGCCTCGGCCGGCAGCGCATCGCACCACGCATTCTCCAGCCCGGGGCTGTCGCGCAATGCGTGGGTGGCCTGGCGCAGGCTGGCGGCCATGCGCTCGGCGGCGCGCCCGGTCGGCGCGGCCAGCGCGATGCGCGGTGGCGCCGCGCCGGCGAGCCGCGCCTGCGCGACCAGCAGGAGCAGCACGCGCGCGATGGTGGTGGTCTTGCCGGTGCCGGGGCCGCCGGTGACCAGCAGCAGGGCGCGCCGCAACGCGCGCGCCGCGGCGAGCGCCTGTGCATCGGCGGCGCGCGCGCGCGGGAACAGCGCGCCCAGCACCGGCCGCAGCGCCGCGGCGTCCGGTGGCGGCAGCGGTTGCGCCGCGATCCGCCGCAACGCGCCCGCCAGCCGGCGCTCGTATTCGCGATAGCGGCGCAGGTACAGCAGGCCGCGCTCGCACACCAGCGGCGCCGGCGGCGCGGCGTCCTG
>JBQCFN010000119.1:0-5381 GCA_051959035.1 Lysobacteraceae bacterium
CAGCGCGGGCCGTGGCAGGCTTCGCCCGGACAGCGCGCGCTCGGACTGGCGGTGGCGCGCGTGGACGGCGCTCCCGCGTCCGCTGCGCGCCTCGCCTGGCGCTACCTCGCCGCGTCGCTGTCGTGGCTCACCCTCAACCTCGGCCACGCGCTCGCGCTGGTGCCGCCGCACCGGGCGCTGCACGACCTCGTCTCCGGCACCACCGTGTCCGACCGCAGCGGTGCGGCAGGCCTGCCGGGGTGGGCGAAGGCGTGGCTCCTGCTGCAGGGCCTGCTGCTGCTCGCGCTGCTCGGCTGGGGCGCCAGCCGCTACCTGCCGCTGCTGCAGGCCACGCTGGCCTGAGTCCCGGCGTACGGGACGCGAAGGCCGGACGCTACAGCGCGATCGTCGACGCGTCGACCGGCCGCATCGCGCCGCCCAGCATCTGCTTCCAGCCGATGTACATCGCGCCGGTGATCACCGGCATCAGCACCGCCGTCGACAGCAGCTGCGCGACCACCTGCATCGCCATCGCCCCGGCGAGCAGGCGCACCACCAGCGCCACCAGCATCACCCCGATGTAGACCGCGAACGCGGCGATTACCGTCAGCACGAAGAACACGATCAGCGCCGGCAGGTTGCGGATGCAGGCGCGGAAGCTGCGCGCCATGGCGTCGAGCGCGGTGCTGTCGGTGAACATGATCTCGGGCGCGGCGACGAAGGTGAAGAAGCCGGCGACGATCCCGATCACGCACACCAGCAGCAGCCACAGCATCAGCCGGCCGATCGGCAGGGTCGCCGCCAGCGCCGGGTCGGGCGTGGCCTGCGCCTGCAGCTGCGCGATCGTCTGCGCCATCTGCTGCAGCTCGTCGCCGCCGCCCACCATCACCACCAGCAGCAGCACGCACAGCACCAGCGCCGCCACCTGCGGCAGCAGCGTGGCGAGCAGGCGCGCGACCTTGCCCTCGCGCAGGGCCTGCAGCAGGTGTTCGGGCGCGGCGTGGCCGCCCTCGTCGATGGTGCGCGCGGCGAACACCATGCCGCCGACCAGCATCGGCGCGACCACCACCAACACCAGTTCGAGCAGGGCGAACAGCGGCGTGCTCTTTTCCGCGCTCAGGCTGACCACCAGCGCGATCAGGCCGTAGACCAGGCCGAGCGTGCCGAAGCCGACCGGCGACTGCCGCAGCAGGCGGAACCCGCCCAGCAGCCATTCCGCGCCGGCCGAGGCCGGGACCTTGCGAACGTCCTTCATCGCCTACTCCCTGGAGGAATGCGGTTGCAGCGCCTGCGCATGGCGCACGAAGCGGCGCAGCACGCGGCGCGCGTGCGGCGCGGCGCTGACGCCGCGCGCCAGCCGGCGCGCGCAGCGGCCCTCACCGGCCAGCGCCTCGCGCCTGGCCTGCACGTAACCGCGCATGTGCACGGTGCTGAATTCCGGATGGAACTGCACGCCCCACGCGTGTTCGCCCCAGCGGAACGCGTGGCAGGCGTCGTGCGGCGAGCAGGCCAGCACGGTCGCGCCCTCGGGCGGGCGCAGCACGCTCTGCAGGTGGGTGGCCTGCGCGGGGAAGGCCCGGGGCAGGCCGGCGAACAGCGGGTCGCTGCCCGCCGCCTCGTGCAGCGCGAGCTGGACCGTGCCCATCTCGCGCCCGGCCGGGTGGTCGCCGACCTCGCCGCCGAGCGCATGCGCGAGCAGCTGGTGGCCGTAGCAGATGCCGAACAGCGGCATCCCGGCATGCGCGGCCTCGCGCAGCCAGGCGGCGCTGCGCTCGCTCCAGTCGCGCCGCTCGGTGACCATCGCCGCCGAGCCGGTGATCAGCACGCCGGCGAAGCCCATGCCGTCGACACCGCGGTGCGGCGGCAGCGGCTCGCCGGCCTCGACGTTGACCACGACGGTGTCGCCGGCGCGCAGCCCGGCGGCCACGCGGATCCAGTGCGGGAAGCCGCCATGGCGGCGCAGGCCCGGTGCCGGCTGGCCGGTTTCGAGGATGAGGAACGGACGCGGGGCCATCGGCGGGATGCGGGAAACGACAGGCGCTCGCGGTATGGGACGGCGGCGCCCCGCCTGTCGAAGGGCGCGTGGCACGCCGTCGCTATACTAGCCCGCTTTTCCGCAGCCGCGCGCGCCGTGCGCGTGGCGCACCACCCAGGGCCGCCGCATGCCTGCGCCGACTGCCACGCCCGTCACGCTCCAGGCGCCGCCGGCGCAGGGCCTGACCTTCCAGGAACTGATCCAGACCCTCAACGCCTACTGGGCGAAGCAGGGCTGCGTGCTGGTCCAGCCGCTCGACCTCGAGGTCGGCGCCGGCACCTTCCATCCGGCCACCTTCCTGCGCGCGCTCGGCCCGGAGCCGTGGAACGCCGCCTACGTGCAACCCTGCCGCCGCCCCACCGACGGCCGCTACGGCGAGAACCCCAACCGCCTGCAGCGCTACTACCAGTACCAGGTGGTGATGAAGCCCTCGCCCGACGACATCGTCGCGCGCTACTTCGACTCGCTGAAGGCGCTGGGCATCGATCCGCTGGTGCACGACCTGCGCCTGGTCGAGGACAACTGGGAATCGCCGACGCTCGGCGCCTGGGGCCTGGGCTGGGAGGTCTGGCTCAACGGCATGGAGATCACCCAGTTCACCTACTTCCAGCAGGCCGGCGGCCTCGAATGCAGGCCGGTGCTCGGCGAGATCACCTACGGCCTCGAGCGCCTGGCGATGTACCTGCAGAACGTCGACAACGTGTTCGACCTGGTGTGGACGCACGGCCCGCAGGGCACGGTGACCTATCGCGACGTCTACCACCAGAACGAGGTCGAGCAGAGCGCGTACAACTTCGAGCACGCCGACGTCGCCGAGCTGTTCCACCGCTTCGATGCCTGCGAGGCGGAAGCGCTGAAGCTGGTCGAACTCGGCCTGCCGCTGCCCGCCTACGACCAGGTGTGCAAGGCCTCGCACAGCTTCAACCTGCTCGACGCGCGCCGCGCGATCAGCGTGACCGAGCGCCAGCGCTACATCCTGCGCGTGCGCCGCCTCGCGCAGGCGGTCGCCGAGGCCTACCACGCGCAGCGCGAGAAGCTCGGCTTCCCGGGCCTGCGTCGCGCGGAGCAGGCCGCGTGATCCTCATCGGCATGTTTGATTCGCCGTTCACCCGCCGGGTGGCGATCAGCGCCACCCTGCTCGGCTTCGCGTTCGAGCACCGCGCCTGGTCGGTGGGCCGCGACTTCGACCGCATCCGCGAATACAGCCCGCTCGGCCGCGTGCCGGTGCTGGTGCTCGACGACGGCCGCGCGCTGTGCGAGTCGGCGCTGATCCTGGACTGGCTCGACCAGCAGGCCGGACCGGAGCGCGCGCTGCTGCCCGCCGGCGGCGAGCCGCGGCTGGAGGCGTTGCGCCTGCTCGCGCTCGCCACCGGCGCCGCCGACAAGGGCATCCACGTGGTCATCGAGCGCGTGTTCCGGCCCGAGGACAAGCGCCACGCGCCGTGGACCGGGCGCTGCCTCGCGCAGGTGCGCGGCGCGCTCGCCGAACTCGACCGCGCCTGCGCCGCGCGCCCCGGCCAGTGGCTGGTCGGCGGCGCGATGACCCAGGCCGACATCACCGTCGCCTGCTACGCCACCTACCTGCGCGAGGCGCTGCCGCTGCCGCTGGACGACTTCCCCGCGCTGCGCGCGCACGTCGGGCGCTGCGAGGCGCTGCCGGTGTTCGCGCGCTTCCACGTGCCCTTCGACGCGCCGGTGCCCGCGCCGGCCACCGCATGAGCGCGCCGCGCGCGCCCCACTCCCCATGGACATGAACCACGACATGACCCCGCTGCTGGTCGAACTCGGCACCGAGGAGCTCCCGGTCAAGGCCCTGCCCGGGCTGGCCCAGGCCCTGTTCGACGGCGTGCTCGACGGCCTCGCGCGGCGTGGCATCGGCTTCGAGCGCGGTGCGGCCAAGCCGCTGTATTCGCCGCGCCGGCTCGCGGTGCTGCTGCCCTGCGTCGCGCCGGAACAGCCCGAGCAGCGCAGCGAAGTGCTGGGTCCCTACCTGAACATCGCGCTCGACGCCGACGGCCAGCCGACCCGCGCCCTGCAGGGCTTCGCGGCGAAGGCGGGCGTGGACTGGACGCGGCTGGAACGCACCCGCGACGCCAAGGGCGAGCGCTTCGTGCATCGTGCGGTGGCGCCGGGCGCGCGCACCGCCGCGCTGCTGCCGGAGATCGTGCGCGAGGCCATCGCCGCGATGCCGATCCCCAAGCCGATGCGCTGGGGCGACCACGCCTACAGCTTCGTGCGCCCGGTGCACTGGCTGGTGCTGCTGCTCGGCGGCGACGTGGTCGAGGGCGAGGTGCTCGGCGTGCGCAGCGACCGCATGAGCCGCGGCCACCGCTTCCTGCACGACAAGCCGGTGTGGATCGGCGCGCCCGGCGAATACGTCGACGCGCTGCGCGGCGCGAAGGTGCTGGTCGATCCCGCCGAGCGCCGCGAGCGCATCGTGCGCGAGGTCGAGGCGGCCGCGCGGGCGGCCGGCGGCGTGGCCCGCATCGACGCCGACAACCTCGCCCAGGTGGAATGCCTGGTCGAATGGCCGAGCGCGGTGGCATGCAGCTTCGACGAGGCCTTCCTCGCCGTGCCGCAGGAAGCGCTGGTGGCGACGATGGAGGCCAACCAGAAGTTCTTCCCGGTGCTGGACGGCGACGGCCGCCTGACCCGCCACTTCGTCGGCATCGCCAACATCGAGTCGAAGGACGCCGCGGAAGTCCGCAAGGGCTACGAGCGGGTGATCCGGCCGCGCTTCGCCGACGCGAAGTTCTTCTTCGACGAGGACCTGAAGCAGGGCCTGGCGTCGATGGATGCCGGGCTGGCCAGCGTCACCTACCAGGCGAAGCTCGGCACCGTCGCCGACAAGGTCGCGCGCGTCGCCGCGCTGGCGGAAGCGGTCGCGCGCGAGGTCGGCGTCGATCCGGCGCTGGCGCGGCGCGCGGCGGAACTGTCGAAGGCCGACCTGCAGTCGCGCCTGGTCAACGAGTTCCCCGAACTGCAGGGCATCGCGGGGCGCTACTACGCGCAGCGCGACGCGGCATTGTCCGATCTCGGCGAAGACGCGCGCGCGCAGCTCGCGATCGCGCTCGACGAGGCCTACATGCCGCGCTTCGCCGCCGACGCGATCGCGCCGTCGAGGCTCGGGCAGGTGCTGGCGATCGCCGAGCGGCTGGACACGCTGGCCGGTGGCTTCGCGGCCGGGCTGAAGCCCACGGGCAACAAGGATCCGTTCGCGCTGCGGCGCAATGCGCTGGGGTTGGCGCGGACGCTGATCGAAGCGGGCCTCGATCTCGACCTTGGCACCGCGCTGGCGCGGGCGCGCGATGCGGTGGGTGCAGTCGGCGACGGCAAGGCATCGGCCTTCGCCGACGTTAACGAGCTG
>JBQCFN010000120.1:0-5643 GCA_051959035.1 Lysobacteraceae bacterium
TGCCCTTGAGCGGGTCGGCGCCGGCGATCGAGCCCACCGGCCTCCACTCCGCGGCGAGGAACACGACGCAGGCGCCTTCGCCGCGCAACGCACCGGCGTCCTCGTGGTGCTCGGCGACGTCGATGCCCGCCTCGCCCATGAGCGTGCGATTGCCCAGCAGCAGGGCGTGTCCTTCGACGCGGCCGCGCACGCCGAGCCCGGTCACCGAGTCGAAGTCGCCGGCCGATGCCAGCGCCAGGCCACGCGCGCGCGCTTCGGCCACGATCGCCGCGGCCAGCGGATGCTCGCTGGCCTGGTCGAGGCTGGCGGCCCACCGCAACAGCGTCGGCTCGTCGAACCCCGGTGCCGGCAGCGCGGCGCGGAACGCCGGACGCCCCTCGGTCAGCGTGCCGGTCTTGTCCACCACCAGCGTGTCGATCCGGTGGAACTGTTCGATGGCCTCCGCGTCGCGGAACAGTACGCCCGCCTGGGCCGCGCGCCCGGTCGCGACCATGATCGACATCGGCGTGGCCAGGCCCAGCGCGCAGGGACAGGCGATGATCAGCACCGAGACCGCGTTGAGCACCGCGTAGGTCCACGACGGCACGGGCCCGAACAGGCCCCAGGCCAGCAGCGTGGCGAGCGCCACGGCGAGCACGGCCAGCACGAAGCCGGACGCGACCTTGTCGGCCATCCGCTGCATCGGCGCGCGCGAGCGCTGCGCCTGCGCCACCATCTGCACGATCTGCGCGAGCACCGTCGCCGAGCCGACCTGGTCGGCGCGGATCACCAGGCTGCCGGTGCCGTTGAGGGTGGCGCCGACGACCTTCGCACCGGCGGCCTTGCCCACCGGCATCGGTTCACCGGTGAGCATGGACTCGTCCACGCTCGAGCGGCCTTCGACGACGGTGCCGTCCACCGGCACCTTCTCGCCCGGGCGCACGCGCAGGCGGTCGCCGACGTGGACGTGCGCGAGCGCGATGTCCTCCTCGGCGCCGTCGTCGCGCAGGCGCCGCGCCGTCTTCGGCGCAAGCCCGAGCAGCGCGCGGATCGCCGCCGAGGTCTTCGAACGCGCGCGCAGCTCCAGCAACTGGCCGAGCAGCGTCAGCGAAACGATCACCGCCGCCGCCTCGAAGTACACCCCCACGCGGCCGTGCATGCGGAACGACGCCGGGAACAGCCCCGGCGCCACCGTTGCGACGACGCTGTAGCCGAACGCCGCGGCGACGCCGGTGCCGATCAGGGTCCACATGTTCGGGCTGCGGTGGCGGAGCGACTGCAGCCAGCGCTGGAAGAACGGCCGGCCGGCCCACACCACCACCGGCGCGGCCAGCCCGAACTCCAGCCAGTTGCGCGTGGCCGATGACAAGCCGAAGTCCAGTCCGGACATCGCCAGCACGAACACCGCCGCCGTCAATGGCAGGGTCCAGCGGAAGCGGCGCCCGAAATCGCGCAGCTCCGGGTCGTCCTCCGGTTCCGCGGCGGGCATCACGGGCTCCAGCGCCATGCCGCAGATCGGGCAGGTGCCGGGGCCCGGCTGGCGGACTTGCGGGTGCATCGGGCAGGTGTAGGGCGTTCCCGGAGCGGCGGGCGGCGCCGGTGCCGCTTCCGCCGGCGCCAGGTAGCGCATCGGATCGTCGACGAACTTCCCGCGGCAGCGGCCGCAGCAGAAGTGGTAGGCGTGGCCGGCGTGTTCGGCGTGGTGCGACGTCGTCGCGGGATCCACGCGCATGCCGCAGACCGGGTCGATCGCGCCTCCCGCGGGCGGCGCGTGCGCGGCATCGCGACGGGTGGCCTGCGGCGGAGGGCTGCGATCGCCGTGGTGGTGGGAAGGGGGGCTCATGGGGGGCTCCGGGCCGCGCGTGCACGGCGTGGCGACGCCGTTCGTCGAAGGGATTGCGCGCCGCTAACCGACCGCCCGCGCCGCCAGCAGGCGGTCCAGCACCGACTTCAGCGCCAGCGGCTTGAGCGGCTTCATCAGCAGCGACAGGCCGGCCTCGTGCACGGCGGCGCGCACTTCGGCGCCACTGTCGGCACTGAGGATCACGGTCGGGCGCGCACCGAAGGCGGACGCCAGGCGCGCGTGCACCTGCACGCCGGTGTCGCCGTCGTCGAGGTGGTAGTCGAACAGCCACAGGTCGGCGGTCGTCGCCTGCAGCCGGTGTTGCGCTTCCGCGCCATCGGCCACGTCGTCGACCACGCAGCCCAGGCTTTCCAGCACCTGGCGCAGGCCGGCGCGCACCGGCGCCTCGTTGTCGAGCACCAGCACGCGGGTGCCGGCGAGGCCGCCGCGGACCGGTGCCGGCCGCGGCGCCGCCGGCGACTGCACGCGCGGCAGCGACACCGCGAACACCGTGCCGGCGCCGATCCGGCTGCGCAGCGCGAGCGGCGCGTCGAGCAGGCGGGCGATGCGGTCGGCGATCGCCAGGCCGAGCCCGAGGCCCTGCCCCGGCGCGCCCTCGCCACGGCGGAACTCGTCGAACAGGTGCGCCTGCGTGGCCAGGTCGATGCCCGGCCCGGTGTCGTGCACCTCGACGCGCAGCGCGTCGCCGGCGTGGCGCACGCCCAGCAGCACGCGACCCCGCGCGGTGTAGCGCACGGCGTTGGCGAGGAAGTTCTGCAGCACGCGGCGCAGCAGCTGTGGATCGCTGCGCACCCACGCGCGGGTCGGCCGGTAGTCGAAGCCCAGGCCGCGCTCGGCGGCGAGCACGCGGAATTCGGATGCCAGCGGCTCGAGCACCTCGGCCAGGGCGAAATCGCGCGGCTGCGGGTCGAGGCCACCCGCCTCCAGCCGCGACAGGTCGAGCAGGTCGGTCAGCAGGTCGGTGGTCGAGTCGAGCGCACCACGCACCTGGCGCACCGACGCCCGCGCCGGTTCGGGCACCTGCTGCGCGAGCGCGTCGGTGAACAGGTGCGCGGCATGCAGCGGCTGCAGCAGGTCGTGGCCGATCGCGGCGAGGAAGCGGCTCTTGGCCTCGTTGGCGCGCTCGGCCTCGCGGCGCGCCGCCTCCAGCGCGGCGGTGCGCTCGTCGACGCGCTGCTCCAGCGTCTCGTTGGCTTCCAGCAGCGCGTGCTCGGTGCGGCGGAAGGCGGTGACGTCGGTGAAGGTGGCGACGAAGCCGCCGCCCGGCATCGGGTTGCCGCGGATCTCGATCACCTTGCCATCCGGGAACACGCGCTCGGTGAGGTGCGCGGTGCCGGCGCGCATGTGGGCGAGGCGGCGCTGCAGCGCGCGCTCGGGGTCGCCCTTCGGCGGCATCTGCCGCAATGCGTGGCGGGCGAGCTCGGCGATCGGCGTGCCGACCTGCAGCAGCGCTTCCGGAAAGCCGAACAGTTCGGCATAGCGCTGGTTCCAGGCCACCAGGCGCAGGCGCGCGTCGACCACGCTGATGCCCTGGCTCATGTTCTCCAGCGCGGCCTCGAGCACGCGCTGGTTGAAGCGCAGGTCGCGCGAGGCCTCGCCGACGATCGCGGCGACGGTGTCGAGGTGGCCGGCCTCGCGGCGCGCGGCGTCGAGCAGCACGCGCGCCGACGCCGAGCCGAGCACCGCCGCCAGCTCGCGCTCGACCGCGGCCTCCATCCGCCGCGGCACCGCGCCTTCCGCCGGCGCGTCCTGCAGCAGTTCGTCGACCCGCTCGCGCGGCAGGAAGCGCAGGCCGGCGTCGCGCAGCGTGCGCGCGTCGAGGCCGCGCACCGCGCGCCGCGGCGCCTCGCGCCGCCAGCCGGCGACCAGCAGGGTCAGCGCGGTGCCGGTGAACAGGCTGGCGCCGACCGCGCGGCCGAGCCGGGTCCAGCCGGTGAGCCCGAACAGGCCGTCGGCCGACAGCCAGCGCCAGCCGAACGGCCCCTGCGCGAGCCAGTCCGGCACCGGCCCGCGCAGCCCGAACGCGGTGGGCAGCAGCAGCACCCACGCCCAGGTGGCGAAGCCGGCGACGATGCCCGCCACCACCGCGCGCGGCGGCATCTGCGGCCGCCACACCGCGAAAGCCAGCGCCGGCACCAGCGTGGCGAGCGCGGAGAAGCTCACCGCGCCGACGTCGGCGAGCGCCTCGCTGCCCGCCACCAGCCGGCCGTAGGCCCAGGCCAGCAGCATGATCGCGACGATGCCGGCGCGCCGCAGCAGCAGCACGTGCCCGCGCAGGTCGGCGCTGCCGCCGCGCGCCCACGCGCCGCGCAGCAGGCCCGGCGCGAACCAGTGGTTGCCGATCATCAGGCTGAGCGTGAGCGTGCTCACCACCACCATGCCGGTGGCCGCGCTCAGTCCGCCGAGGAAGCCGAACAGCGCCAGCCCCTGCTGGCCCTGCGACAGCGGCAGCGCCAGCACGTACAGGTCCGACGGCACGCCGGAACCGGCGAACAGCGCCTGGCCGGCGCGGGCCAGCGGCAGCACCGGCAGCGCGATCAGCAGCAGGTACAGCGGGAACAGCCAGCGCGCGGTGCGCACGCCGCCCTCGTCGCGGCACTCGACCACCGCGATGTGGAACTGGTGCGGCAGCACGAACATCGCGAAGGCGCCGAGCAGCATCAGCGGGGCGAAGCCTTCGCCCGACGCCGGCGCGGGCGGCAGCCGCGCCGGCAGCGCGTCGAGGCCGAACCATACGAACGCGCCCAGCGCGAGCATCGCCGCCAGCTTGAACACCGACTCGACGGCCATCGCCAGCACCAGCCCGCGGTTGTGGCCCACCGCGCTCACCCGCCGCGTGCCGAACAGCATCGCGAACAGCGCCATCGCCAGCGCCACGTACAGCGCGCTGTCCTGCCACGCGGGCAGCGCGCCGTCCTGGCTGTGCGCGGTGAGCATGGCGAAGCTCATCGCCGTCGCCTTGAGCTGCAGCGCGATGTAGGGCACCAGGCCGAGCACGGCGACCGCGGTGACGGTGGCGGCGAGCCAGGCGTCCTTGCCCAGGCGGGTGGCGATCAGGTCGGCGATCGAGGTCGCGTTGGTCTCGCGCGACAGCCGCACCAGCCGCAGCATGAAGGCGCCGGCGAGCACGTACAGCACGATCGCGCCGGCGAAGGTCGGCGGCAGCGCCCAGCCCTGGCGCGCCGCCTGCGTGACCGTGCCGTAGAAGGTCCACGAGGTGCAGTGCACCGCGAGCGACAGCGCGTACACCCAGCGCCAGCAGGCGGCGAGCACGCCCGGGTGGCGCTCGCCGTACACGCCGGCGGCGAACAGCAGCGCCAGCCACGCGACCGCGCCGAGCACGACCAGGCCGATGCTCAGCATGGGCGGCGGGCGCGGCGATGGCGCCAGGAAACCGGCATGGAAGCCCCCTGCGTGCGACCGGCACAGGATACGCCGGGCGCGCGGCACGCGGCTGTGCCGTGCTCCGCGCTTGCGCCCCCGGCGCGGCCCCGCGCGACTTCCTGCCAGCGGCTGCCGGGCCTTGCCCCGAAGCGCCCCCGTCCGCACAAAAAAAAACGGCGGGCCGAAGCCCGCCGCCGCTCCAACCGGAGACGCCCCCGCGTCAGAAGTTGTAGCGCACGCTCAGGTAGTAGTTGCGCGGCCAGCCGTAGTAGGCGGTCTGGATGTTGCCGACGCTGGAGAATTCCTGCGCGTCGGTCTTGTAGGTCTCGTCGGTCAGGTTGCGCACGCCCGCGCGCACCTGCCAGGCCAGCGCCGGCGAATCCCACACGCCGTACAGGCCGAACAGGGTGTAGGCG
>JBQCFN010000121.1:0-8331 GCA_051959035.1 Lysobacteraceae bacterium
GCCGCCGAGGGCGTCACCACCGGCATCTCCGCCTACGACCGCGCGCACACCATCCGCACGGCGGTGCGCCCGGATGCCACGGCCGCCGACCTCAGCCAGCCCGGCCACATCTTCCCGCTGATGGCGCAGCCGGGCGGCGTGCTGACCCGCGCCGGGCATACCGAGGCGGCGAGCGACCTCGCGCTGCTGGCCGGTTTCGAGCCGGCCGGCGTGCTGGTCGAGATCCTCAACGCCGACGGCAGCATGGCGCGGCGCCCGCAGCTGGAGGAATTCGCGCGCACGCACGGCCTGAAGATCGGTTCGATCGAGGACCTGATCCGCCACCGCCTCGAGACCGAGCACACCGTCGAGCGCGTGGACGCGCGCGACATCGACACCGAGCATGGCGCCTTCCGCCTGTTCACCTACCGCGACCGGGTCAGCCGCCAGCTGCACCACGCGCTGCTGCGCGGCGGGGCCGACCCCGCGCACCCGGCGCTGGTGCGGGTGCACATGCTCAATCCGCTCGCCGATGCGCTGCACTGGCGGCGCGCCGACTTCGGCCCCGCGGTCGGCGACGTGCTCGCGCGCATCGCGCGCGAAGGCCACGGCGCGCTGGTGCTGCTGTCCGAGCCGCAGGACCCGGAGGCGCTGCTGGCGCGCATCCGCGAGCACGCCGAGCCGGCTCCGGCGGCGCGCGGCGCGGCCCTGGCCGAGTGGCGGCGCAACGGCGCCGGCGCGCAGATCCTCGCCGACCTCGGCCTGCGCCGGCTGCGCGTGCTGGGCACGCCGCGCCGGCAGGTCGGGCTGGCCGGCTTCGGCCTCGAGGTGGTCGACTACGAGCCCGTCGACGACCGCGATACCCCGCCGCGCTAAACTGCGCGCCCATTCCGCGACCCACCGCCATGCCGCACTTCGAAGGCGACCTGAGCGCGCCCCCCGGCGCCCGCTTCGCCATCCTCGCCAGCCGCTGGAACCCGCGCATCGTCGATGCGCTGGTCGATGGCGCGCGCAAGGTCTTCGCCGACCACGGCGTCGGCGCCGACGCGGTCGACGTGGTGCGCGTGCCGGGCGCCTGGGAGCTGCCGGTGGTCGCGGCCGGGCTGGCCGCCGCCGGCCGCCACGCCGCGATCGTCGCGCTGGGCTGCGTGGTGCGCGGCGACACCCGCCACTACGAGCACGTCGCCGACCGCTGCGCCGACGGCCTGATGCGCGTCAGCCTCGACCACCGCGTGCCGGTGTGCAACGGCGTGCTCGCGGTCGAGCGGCACGAGGACGCGGAAGCGCGCGCCGGCGGCCGCCACGGCAACAAGGGCGAGGAGGCCGCGCTGGTGGCGCTCGAGATGGCGAACCTGCGAGGGCAACTGGCATGAACCGTCCACGCCGACCCGATGGCGTCGATCCCGTGCTGCGCTCGCGCGCGCGCCGGCGCGCGCTGCAGGCGGTGTACGCCTGGCAGATCGCCGGCGGCGGCGCGCAGCAGGTGATCGCGCAGTTCGCCCACGAACAGGCCCGGGAACAGGCCGACCTGGTGTACTTCGAAGACCTGGTGCGCGGGGTCATGCTGCACCACGCCGAGCTCGACGCGGCGCTCGCGGAATTCCTCGACCGCGAGGTGGAGCAGGTCGATGCGGTCGAGCGTGCGGCCTTGCGCATCGCCACCTACGAGCTGCGCCATCGCCCCGACGTGCCCTACCGCGTGGTCATCAACGAGGCGATCGATTCCACCAAGCGCTTCGGCTCCGAGCACGGCCACACCTACGTGAACGGCGTGCTCGATCACGCCGCCGCGGCGTGGCGCGCGGTGGAATTCCAGGCGGCGCGCGGCCGGTAGCCGCGGCCACGCGCGGTGCGCCACGCCGGCGCGCGGCCGGGCCGGCCTCGCCGGTCCGGGCGGCGGGTCGGCCCACCAGACACAGCCGGGAGCAGCCGATGGCGGAATTCGACCTGATCGCCCGCATCCAGGCGCGCGCCGGACGCCGAGACGACGTCGTGCTCGGCATCGGCGACGACGCCGCGCTGCTGCGCATGCCGCCGGGCGCGTTGCTCGCGGTCGCCACCGACACGCTCAACGCCGACGTGCATTTCCCCGAGGACACGCTGCCCGGCGCGCTTGGCTGGAAGGCGCTCGCGGTCAACCTGTCCGACCTCGCGGCGATGGGCGCGACGCCGGCGTGGTGCACGCTGTCGCTGTCGCTGCCGGAAGGCGACGCGCTGTGGGTCGAGCGCTTCCTCGACGGTTTCCTCGCGCTCGCGCAGGAACACGAGGTCGCGCTGGTCGGCGGCGACACCACGCGCGGGCCGCTGTCGGTGTGCGTGACCGTGCACGGCTTCGTCGAACCCGGGCGCGCGCTGGCGCGTGCCGGCGCGCGCGTCGGCGACGACCTGTGGATCAGCGGCACGCTCGGCGACGCGGCCGCGGCGCTGTCGCAATGGCGGGCCGGGGGCGCGTGCGAACCGTCGCTGCGCGAGCGCCTGGACCGGCCGGCGCCGCGGCTCGCGCTCGGTCGCGCGCTGGCGGGCGTCGCCAGCGCCTGCATCGACGTCTCCGACGGCCTGCTCGCCGATGCCGGCCACCTGTGCGCGGCGAGCGGCGCCGGCGCCGAGCTGCAGCTGGCCGCGCTGCCGGCCTCGCCCGCGCTGGCGACCCTGTTCACCGACGAAACCCGGCACGTGCTGCAGGCCGGCGGCGGCGACGACTACGAACTGTGCTTCACCGCTGCTCCGGCGCAACGCGATGCCGTGCTGCAGGCCGCGCACGCGGCGGCGACGCCGGTCAGCCGCATTGGCCGCATCGTCGCCGGCAGCGGCGTGCGCGCGCTGCTCGCCGACGGCAGCGCGTGGTCGCCGCCGCAGCACGGCTACGAGCACTTCCGCTGAGCCTCGACGCACTCCCTCCCCCGCGTGCGGTAGGGCTGGGGTGGGGGTGAGCCTCACGCTCGCGCATCCGGGTGCGCCCCTGCCGCATGCGATGCCGCGCGAGCGCGCCGGGCGGGAGAGGCAGGCAGGACACGCCGTGAATCCGTCCATGGAGGCTCGGATGCGGCATCCATGCCGCATACGGTCCTGCCCACCTCTCCCACCCGACGCGCCCCACCTGTCTCGCGATCTGGTAGCGGAGCAAGCTCCGCTTTACGGCCAGCAGCGATTTCCAGTCCGAGCGGCCGGGAGGGCGGGGGTGTTGCGTCAAGCGCGCCATGGATGGCGCGCGCCCGCATCGGGACAGGGTGAGCACGGGCGGCTTGCGCGGCACTGCCGCGCGTCCGTGCGAACGCCCGGCGCGCGGCGCCGGGCCGGGGGAGCCGCGCCGCGGCGTCCCCGCCAAGGGAAAAGCAATACCCCCCTCCTCCCCGGCGCGGGCCCACGATGCACACTGCACCGCCGCTCTACGGCGGGAAGGGGGAGCGTCCTCTTTGCGCGTCGGCCGACCGCCCAAGCAGCGCCGCCACGCGCGCGCGCAGTTCGGGCAACACCTCGCCCTCGAACCACGGGTTGGCCTTGAACCAGGCGACGTTGCGCGGGCTCGGGTGCGGCAGCGGCAGGTAGCGCGGCAGGTACTCGCGCCAGGCGCGCATGGTGTCGGTGAGCGTGGCCTTGCGCGCATCGCCGAGGAAGTGCGCCTGCGCGTACTGGCCGATCAGCAGGGTGAGGCCGATGTCCGGCAGCAGCGGCAGCAGGCGCGGATGCCAGGTGCGACGGCACTCGGGCCGCGGCGGCGCATCGCCGGAGCCGGCCTTGCCCGGATAGCAGAACGCCATCGGCACGATCGCCACCCGCGAGGCGTCGTAGAAGGTCGCCGCGTCCATCGCCAGCCACTCGCGCAGGCGTTTGCCGCTGGCGTCGTCCCACGGCACGCCGCTGGCATGCACGCGCGCGCCCGGCGCCTGGCCGACGATGAGCAGGCGCGCGTCGCGGCCCGCGCGCAGCACCGGGCGCGGCCCGAGCGGCAGGTGCGCCTCGCACAGCCGGCAGGCTTCGATCTCGCGCAGCAGGCGGTCGAGCTTGCCCGCCACTACGGCGCATCCGGCAGCAGCTTGCCCGGGTTGAGGAGGCCGTCGGGGTCGAATGCACGCTTCACGCCGCGCATCAGCGCGAGCGTGGCCGGGTCGTGCGCGTCCGCCATGAAGGCGCGCTTGCTCACCCCGATGCCGTGTTCGCCGGACAGCGCGCCGTCCAGCGACAGCGCGAGCGCGAACACCCGCGGCAGCGCGGCCCGCGCGCGCGCGGCCTCGTCGCCGTCGTCCGGGTGGTACATCAGGTTGACGTGCAGGTTGCCGTTGCCGGCGTGGCCGAACACCACGATCGGCAGCGCGTGTTCGCGCGACAGCGCCTCCACGCCGGCGACGAGGTCGGGGATGCGCGACACCGGCACCACCACGTCCTCGTTGATCTTGCCCGGCGCCAGCGTGCGCAGCGCCGGCGACAGTGCGCGCCGCGCCGCCCACAGGCGGTCGCGCGCGGCGCCATCCTGGGCCACGTCCATGTCGAGCAGGCCGTCGCCGTCGGCGGCGGCGCCGAGCGCGGCGAGCGCATCGGGCAGCGCGTCGGCTTCGCCGTCGGCCTCGACCAGCAGCATCGCGCCGGCCTCGGGCACGTCGCTGCCGTTGGCGCGCAGCAGGGCGATGCTGGCGCGGTCCATGAACTCCAGCATCGCCGGCACCACCGGCTGGGCCATCAGCCGCGACACCGCGGCCGCGGCGCTGGCGGCGTCGCGGTAGAACACGCGCAGCCCGGCCTGCGCGCGCGGGCGCGGCGCCAGCTTCAGCGTCGCCTCCACCACCAGCGCCAGCGTGCCCTCGCTGCCGACGATGAGCCGCGCCAGGTCGTAGCCGCTCGCATTCTTGGTGTAGGCGCCGCCGCAGCGGACCAGTTCGCCGGCGCCGGTGACCGCGACCAGGCCGAGCACGTTGTCGCGGGTCGCGCCGTACTTCACCGCGCGCGGGCCGCCGGCATTGGTGGCGAGGTTGCCGCCGACCGTGCAGCTGTCCGCGCTCGACGGATCCGGCGGCCAGAACAATCCATGCGGCGCGAGTGCCTGCTGCAGGTCGGCGTTGCGCACGCCGGGCTCGACCACCACGCAGCGGTCCGCCGCGCGCACCTCGAGGATGCGGTCCATGCGCGCGAACGAGACCACCACGCCACCGGCGAGCGGCACCGCCGCGCCGGTGGTGCCGGTGCCGGCGCCGCGCGCGACGATCGCCACCCGGTGCGCGCGGCAGGCGCGCACGATCGCGACGACCTGCTCGCGCGTGACCGGCAGTGCGACCGCGTCGGGCAGGGCGTGGCGGCGCGAATCGTCGCTGGCGTGCGCCTCGCGCGCGGCGGCGTCGGTACGCCAGCCGTCGCCGAGCAGCGCGGCGAGTCCGGCATCGAGGGCGGTGGGCAGCGGCATCCGGCGATTATCGCCCCGCGCGGGCGGCCTGCTCAGCAATCGTCGGCACGGAACGCATCGCGCAGCCAGTGCAGCACCGGCGCGTCCGGGTCGCCACTCGCCTCGACCACGTCGAAGCGGCACGGCAGCGCGCGCAGCGCCGGATGGGCGGCGAGGAACAGCTGCGCGGCCAGCAGCAACCTGCGCCGCTTGCCCGCATCGACCGAGGCCGCGCCGCCGCCGAACCCGGCGTGGCGGCGGTAGCGCACCTCGACGAACACCACGCAAGGTGCGCGGCCCGCGTCGTCGCGCATCACCAGATCGAGTTCGCCGCCGCGGTAGCGGGCGTTGGCCGCCAGTTCGTGCAGGCCGGCGGCGAGGAGGTGGCGGCGGGCGGCGGCTTCGATCGCGGCGCCGCGCGCGCGGCGGTCGAGCGTGTCAGCGCGCACCGTCGCCCAGCGGCAGCGGCGTCGTGCCGTTCCAGGTCGACCACGCGGGGGTGCGCACGATGTTGCCGAATCCATCCAGGCGCAGGGTGCCGGTCGCGCCCGGCAGCTTGGCGTCGGCGTGCGCGGCGAGATCGTCGAGGTGGCCCGCCAGCCGCCATGCGTCGTAGCCGAACGCGAACAGGCGCGCGGCCGCGCCGCGCGCGGTCGGCAGCGTCTTCGCCGCCGCGGCGGGCGGCGGCAGGCCGGGCACGCCGCGGGTCGTCCACGGTTCGCTGGGGAAGGCGATGCCGTCGAGCGCGTGCTTGGCATCGCCGCCACCGGTGGCGAGCTGGGACGTGCCCACGCGCGGCTTGCCGCCCAGGCCGGCGCCGGCCAGTTGCGGCGCAAGCGCGCGCGCCTGCGCCGCATTGACGGCGAGGAACACCGCATCGATCCCGCCCGGCGCCTGCGCGGCGGCCTGCAGCGCGGCGGACAGGTCGCCGGGCTTGTCGGCGACCGGCAGCACGGCCGCGACGCTGCCGCCGCGGTCCTGCAGGTGCGCGCGGAACGCCGCGACCGCGCGACGCATGCCGTCGTCGTCCCCGGACAGCACCAGCACGCGGTGGATGTCGCGCGCCAGCAGGAACTCGGCCGCCTCGATGCCGTCATCCTCCGGCGCCAGCGAGAAGCTGGCGTTGCCGGCGGGCGGCGGCACCGCGCCGCGGTTCAGCGCGAGCACCGGCACCGGCAGGTCGGCATGGAACAGCACGCCGACGTCGTCGCGGCCGAGCGGACCGAGCACGAGGTCCGCGCCGGCTGCCACCGCCTGGCGGTACGCGGCCAGGGTGCCGCCGGGGGTATCGGCGGTGTCGTAGAAGGCGATCTCGGGCTTCCGCCGCGTTTCCGCGTAGTAGCCGCTGAGCAGGCCGTCGCGCACCGGCGCGGCTGCGCGCGAAAGCTCGCCGGTGAGCGGCAGCAGCACCGCGAGCTTGAGCGGCGGGCGGTAGCCGTCGCGATCGGCCGGTGGCCGGCTGGCCGCGCCGAAGCCATGGTCGGCGTGGTCGAACGGCCGCGGCAGCGCCAGCCCGCGGTTGAGCAGCGCGCGTCCGGCGAAGTTGTAGAGCGGATCGCCAGCCGGCAGCGCGGCCGCCTCGCGGGCGAGGGTGGCGTCGTCGAGGCTGGCGAGCAGGCGGTCGATCTTCGCCGCGTTGTCCGCGCGCGCGGCGCCGGCCAGCGCGGCGTCCTGGCGCGCCAGTGCCTGCGCCTCGCGGATCGCCGCGGGGCTCGCATGGGCGGCGGCGGGCGCATGCTGGGTGGCGACCGTGGCGCAGCCGGCGAGCGCGACACCCAGCAGCAGCGCGGCGCAGGCCGGGCGGAGGAACCGTGGAGACGGGCCGGGACGCATGGGACTCCGCGAACGCGAGGGGGACGCTAGGATTCTACCGGTCGCCTCCGTGGACGCACGATGCCCGCTTCCCCGCCCGCCGGCGCCCGCGCGCCCGGCACCCCCGGCGCTTCCGGCACGCTGTGGGTGGTCGCCACGCCGGTCGGCAACCTCGCCGACCTCTCGCCGCGCGCGCTCGACACCCTGCGCGGCGCCGACGCCGTGTGCGCCGAGGACACCCGCCGCACCCGCCAGTTGCTCGCGCATTTCGGCATCGACCGGCCGTTGCTGGCGCTGCACGAGCACAACGAGGCGCAGCTGGCCGACGGCCTGGTCGCGCGGCTGCTCGCCGGCGAATCGCTCGCGCTGGTGTCCGACGCCGGCACGCCGCTGGTCAGCGACCCGGGCTTCCGGCTGGTGCGCGCCGCGCGCGCGGCGGGCGTGCGGGTCAGCCCGGTACCCGGCGCGTGCGCCTTCGTCGCCGCGCTCAGCGTCGCCGGCCTGCCGAGCGACCGCTTCGTGTTCGAAGGCTTCCTGCCGGCGAAGGCCGCCGCCCGGCGCGAGCGCTTGGCGCAACTCGCGGCTGAGACGCGGACGCTGGTGTTCTACGAATCCGCGCACCGGATCGAGGAGGCGCTGGCCGACCTGGCGGCGGCCTTCGGCGGGGAGCGGCCCGCGGTGCTGGCGCGCGAACTGACCAAGCTGTTCGAGACGGTGCTCGACGGCAGCCTGGCCGACTTGCAGGCGCGCGTCGCGGCCGACGCCGACCAGCGCAAGGGCGAGTTCGTGCTGCTGGTGCGCGGTGCCGGCGAGGAAGAGGACGCGCGCGTGCTGGAAGGCCGGCGGCTGTATGCGAAGCTCGCCGGGCACCTGCCGCCGTCGACCGCGGCGAAGCTCGCCGCCGAACTCAGCGGCGCGCCGCGCAAGGCCCTGTATGGAGGCGGTTCCGGTTGAGTCGCCGGGGCATGCGACAATGGCCGCGGCGGAGCCGGCCAGACAGCCGCGTCATGCACCCGCATGCCGAGGAAAGTCCGGGCTCCACAGGGCACGGTGCCAGGTAACGCCTGGGCGGCGCGAGCCGACGGAAAGTGCAACAGAAAGATACCGCCCAAGACTGCTTCGGCAGGACGGCAAGGGTGAAATGGTGCGGTAAGAGCGCACCGCGAGTC
>JBQCFN010000122.1:0-8411 GCA_051959035.1 Lysobacteraceae bacterium
GACCTAGCCACTACTCCCACCCCCCCCCTCCCCCAGGGGGTAGCGCCCTCGGGGCGGAACCCCGCTCCTACGAGGACGCCCTCCCTTAGTGCGTCGCCGGCGGCGAGCGCTCGAAGCTGCCCGCCTCGCCCGGGAACACCACCGGGCTTTCCCAGCCGTCCGCGCCCACCGCCGACACGCCGAAGAACCAGTCGTCGATGTTGACGCCCTTCAGCACCAGCGACGTGGCGCCGCCCGCGTCGCGCGCGTGCTGCCACTGCGGCGCGGTGGTGTCGCGCCACCAGACGGTGTAGCGCGTCGCGCCCGGGACCGGCTGCCACGACACCGTCGTGTCGTAGTCCAGCTCGCCCCGGGTCTGCACGCCGGTCGGCGGCGCCGGCGCATTGGCGAGCGCGGCCAGGGTGATCGCGTCGAGGCGGGTGACATCGGCCAGGTAGTCGAAGTCGACGTGCTCGATGGTGTCGCCGTAGAACACCCCGTTTTCGGTGCGGATGTCCTGGTGCTGGTGGCGGTAGTTCTCGTGCGACTCGGTCACCCGCACCGCCGGGAAGCCCTGCGCCAGGAACTCGACCTGGTCGCCGCCCCGGCCGAAGCGGTCGGTGCGGTAGACCATGCGCACCCGGAAGCCGTCGAGGTAGCGGTCGGCGAGCGTGGCCATGAAGCGGGCCACGTTGCGCGAGGGCGAATCCACTTCGCCGCCGTGGTAGCGGCGGTAGCGCGCCTGCTCCAGCGTCTCGTTGCTCTTCGTGCCCTCGGAATACACCCGCACGGTGTGCGGATCGCGCTGGCCGTCGCCACCGACCGGGCTGCCGACGATGTCGTTGTTGAGGTTGGCCTCGACCCTCCAGCCGTGGTCGACCGCGTACTGCGCGATCACCCTGGCGCCGTACAGGCCCTGCTCCTCGCCGGAGTCGGCGGAATACACGATGGTCGCCGGGAACCTGTACTTCGACAGCACGCGCGCGCATTCGACCAGCGCGGAGACGCCGGAGGCGTCGTCGTTGGCGCCCGGCGCGTCGCCGGTGGCGTCCATCACGTCGGTGCGGCGCGAATCGAGGTGGCCGGTGATCACCACCACGCGGTCCGGGTCGGTGGTGCCGCGCTGGATCGCGACCACGTCCATGATCTCCACGCCCTGCGGCGGCGTGCGCTTGCCGGTGAACACCTGCGACGGCGTCACCACCTCCAGGCAGCCCTGGCAGTCCCTGGAAATGGCCTCGAAGCGCGCCTTCACCCAGCGCCGCGCCGCGCCGATGCCGCGGGTGTCGGAGGTGGTGTCCGACAGCGAACTGCGGGTGCCGAAGCCGACCAGCGCCGCATCGATGTCGTGCAGGGAGCGCGCCGACACCGCGCGGGCGATCTCCACGAGCTGCGGGTGCTTCGGCGGCGGCGGAGCATCGCCCGCGTGCGCCAACGGCAGCGCGAGCGAGGCGACGGCAAGCAGGGACAGCGCGGCGATGCGCATGGGCGGGCCTCCTTGGGATCCGGCCAAGCCTAACGCCATGCCCGCGGCCGCCACAAAAAAGGGCCGGCGATGCCGGCCCTTCGTCACCCGCGGATGCGGCGCGTCAGCGCCGCGCGTCGCGCTGCCCGCCGCGCGCGCCCTGGCCGCCGCGATGCTGCTTCGGCCCGGCGTGGCCGCCGCGCGCCTCGGGCTTGCCGTGCGGGCGGTGGCCGCGCGCCGGGCGGCCGTTGCGCGGCGCGTTGTTGGCCTTGAACGGCGCGGCGTCGGTGCGGATCGCGCGGCTCGGCTCGAAGCCCGCCACTGCCTCCATCGCGATGTCCTGCTTGAGCAGGCGCTGGATTTGCCGCAGCAGGCTCGCCTCGTCCGGCGACACCAGCGACAGCGCCTCGCCGCGCGCGCCGTTGCGGCCGGTGCGGCCGATGCGGTGCACGTAGTCCTCGGCGACCATCGGCAGGTCGTGGTTGATCACCAGCGGCAGGTCGGGGATGTCGAGGCCGCGCGCGGCCACGTCGGTGGCCACCAGCACCCGCGCCTTGCCCGACTTGAACGCGTTGAGCGCCTTCTGCCGGGCCGCCTGGCTCTTGTTGCCGTGGATGGCGACGGCCTCGAGGCCGGCGGCCTCGAGCTGCTCGGCGAGGCGGTTGCAGCCGTGCTTGGTCTTGCCGAACACCAGCACCTGGTCGGCGTGGCGGCGGGCGAGGATGTCGATCAGCAGCTCGCGCTTCTTCGCGCCGTCGACCGGGTGGGCGCGGTGCACGATGGTGTCGGCGATGGTGTTCTGCGCCGCCACCTGCACCTGGCGCGGCTCGCGCATGAACTCCAGCGCGAGCTGCTTGACCTGCGCCTCGAAGGTCGCCGAGAACAGCAGCGTCTGGCGCTCCTTCGGCACCCGCGCGAGCACGCGCTTCATTGCCGGCAGGAAGCCCATGTCGAGCATGCGGTCCGCTTCGTCGAGCACGAGCAGCTCGACCGCGTCGAGCTTGGCGGTGCCGCGCTCGAGATGGTCGAGCAGGCGGCCGGGACAGGCGACCAGGATGTCGACGCCGCGGCGCAGGTTGTCGATCTGCGGCTGCATGCCGGCGCCGCCGTAGATCGTGGTCACGTTGAGGCGCAGGTGGCGGCCGTAGGCCTTGAGGCTGTCGCTGACCTGCACCGCGAGCTCGCGGGTCGGAACCAGGACCAGCGCGCGCGGCTTGCGCGGGCCGGTGGCGGGCTTGCCGGAGGCGGCAAGGTGCTGCAGCAGCGGCAGGGCGAACGCGGCGGTCTTGCCGGTGCCGGTCTGGGCGCCGCCGAGCACGTCGTGGCCGGCGAGGACCAGCGGGATGGCCTCGGCCTGGATCGGCGTCGGGGTGGCATAGCCGGCGTCGGCGAGCGCGCGCAGCAGGGCGGGCGACAGCCCGAGGGATTCGAACGTCATGGAAACACTCCGATGGACGCGCGCCGGCAGTGGCCGGGGCGCTGACTCGAAGCTTTCCTGGGAACCGCGCTGCGAGTGGGTTTTGACGGCACCGGGAAGGGGCACCGTGTCGGCGCGACGAAAGGCGTGCGGGGATCAAGGCCGCGGTGCGGGCGCTGGGCCGGCGGCGGCGAGGCTTACCTGGAAAACGGATCAGCCGTGCGCGAACCGGGCGGACTGTACGCGAAGCGGCGGGCGGGCGCCAGCAGGACGCGGGCCGCCGTTCACCCGCCCGCGAGGCAGCGTCCGCCTGCCCGGCCCGCAACGCCAGGCCGGCCGCGGCTTCGCGCCCTGCCCGCCGACGCCAGGTAAAAAACCCGTTACCCGCGCGCCATGACCTTCGACACCCGCTGGCCCGCCGGAGCGGCGGCTAGAGTCGCGGGGATGCCTTCGGGCTGGCGTGTCCCTGCCCCGCCCCCGGCCACCCCGCCGGAGTCGAACCCACCCTTGCCGCCCGTCCGGGCCGGAGTCCACATGTTGCGCAAGCCCCAACTGCTGTTGCTGTCCCTGGCCGTTTCCGCCGCGCTGGCCGGCTGCCAGCGGCAGGAGCAGCCCACCGCCGCCGCCGCGGCCGACGCCAAGCCCGCCGCGCCCGCCGCCGAGCTGCCGCCCACCGCGCAGTTCTCCGTCGCCGACCTCGACACCAGCAAGAACGTCTGCGACAACCTCGCCGATTTCGTCAACGCCAAGTGGCTGGCGGCGCACCCGGTGCCGGCCGACCGCACCACCTGGGGCAGCTTCGAGATGCTGACCGAGCGCTCGCTCGCGGCCAGCAGGCAGATCGCCGAAGCCGCCGCCGCCGACAAGAACGCCAGCGGCGTCGAAAAGCTGGTCGGCGACCTCTACGCCACCGGCATGGACGAGGCCGCGGTCAACGCCGCCGGCGCCAAGCCGCTGCAGCCGCTGCTGGCGAAGATCGACGCGATCAAGACGCCGGCCGACCTCGCCGCCTACCTGCGCGAGGAGTTCGCCCAGGGCCGCGGCGACCTGTTCGCGTTCTACTCGAACGCCGACTTCAAGAACTCGCAGCTGGTGATCGCCTACGCCGACCAGGGCGGCCTCGCCCTGCCGGAGAAGGCCTATTACCTGCAGGACGGCCCGAAGCCGGGCGACGACAGCTACAAGAAGATCCGCGAGGCCTACGTCGCCCACGTCAGCAAGCAGCTGCAGAACGCCGGCATCGCCCAGGCCGATGCGGACAAGCAGGCGCAGGACGTGCTCGCGTTCGAGACCCGCCTCGCGAAGGCCTCGCTCTCGCCGATCGACCTGCGCGACCCGAAGAACGAGTACCACCTGGTCACCGTCGCCGACGCCGACAAGGCCTCGCCGAACTTCCCGTGGAGCGAGTTCCTGAAGGCGCAGGGCCTGTCGGTCGACAGCTTCTCGCTGTCGCAGCCGGCCTTCTTCGCCGAGGTGAACCGGATGGTGAAGGACGTGCCGGTCGCGCAATGGCAGGCCTACCTGCGCGCGCATGCCATCGACAACCTGTCGCCGTTCCTGTCCGACCAGTTCGCCGAGGAACAGTTCGACTTCTACGGCCACACCCTGCGCGGCCAGGACCAGATGAAGCCGCGCTGGAAGCGGGTGATGGGCACGGTCGAGAACGGCGTGGGCGAGGCGCTCGGCCAGCTCTACGTCAAGCAGTACTTCCCGGCCGAATCCAAGGCCGAGATGGAGAAGCTGGTCGGCAACCTGCGCGTGGCGCTGAAGGCGCGCCTGGAGAAGCTCGACTGGATGAGCGACGCCACCAAGGCCAAGGCGATCGAGAAGTGGGACAGCTTCATGCCCAAGGTCGGCTACCCCGACAAGTGGCGCAGCTGGGACGGGCTGGCCACCACCCGCGAAGGCTTCGTGCAGAACGTGCTGGCCGCCAACAAGTTCAACTACGACTGGCTGATGTCCAAGGTCGGCAAGCCGGTCGACCGCACCGAGTGGGGCATGACCCCGCAGACGGTCAACGCCTACTACAACCCGCAGCAGAACGAGATCGTGTTCCCGGCGGCGATCCTGCAGCCGCCGTTCTTCGACCCGAAGGCCGACCCGGCGCTCAACTACGGCGGCATCGGCGCGGTCATCGGCCACGAGATGCTGCACGGCTACGACGACCAGGGCGCGCAGTTCGACGCCAAGGGCAACTTCGCCAACTGGTGGCAGGAGTCCGACAAGAAGGGCTTCGAGGCGCGCACGGCCAAGCTGGTCAAGCAGTTCGACGACTACGTCTCGATCGACGGCCTGCACGTCAAGGGCAAGCTGACCCTGGGCGAGAACATCGCCGACCTCGGCGGCACCACGGTCGCCTTCGACGCCCTGCAGAAGGCGCTGGCCGACGCGGGCAAGAGCGGCGAGGACAAGGTCGACGGCTACACCGAGAACCAGCGCTTCTGGCTCAACTGGGCCACGGTGTGGCGCCGCAACTTCAAGCCGGAGGAGCTCAAGGTGCGGCTGAACACCGATCCGCACGCGCCGGCCAACTTCCGCGCGATCGGCGCCCCGTCCAACCAGCCGTCGTTCGCCCAGGCCTTCTCGTGCAAGGCCGGCGACGCGATGGTGCGTCCGGACGACCAGCGCGTGGTGATCTGGTAAGCGATGCAACCCCCGCGCGCGGCGCGTCGCCGCGCGCGGTCCCTTCCGCGCAGACGCGCAACGACACCCAGCCGCGTGGTCCACGCCGCGGCGCACTCCCGGGGAACTCCATGAGCAAGCCGCATTCCGCCCCGACGGCACTGGCCGTCGCCCTCCTCTCCACCCTCGCCCTGGGCGCCTGCCAGAAGGGCGCCGACGGCGCAGTCGCCGAGGCCAAGGCCGCGGCCGCGCCCGCGCTGCACCTCGACGAGGCCAAGCTGCCGCCCGTGAACCACTTCGCCGTCGCCGACCTCGACGCCGGCAAGAACGCCTGCGACGACTTCGACGGCTACGTCAACGGCAAGTGGCAGGCCGCCAACGACATCCCGGGCGACCGCTCCTCGTGGGGCGCGTTCGACATGCTGGCCGAGCGCTCGCTGGCGGTGCGCCACCAGCTCGCCGAGCAGGCCGCCGCCGACGACAAGGCCACCGGCATCGAGAAGATCGTCGGCGACTTCTACGCCACCGGCATGGACGACGCCCGGATCAACGCGCAGGGCATCGCGCCGCTGCAGGACCGCCTCGCGTCCATCGACGCGCTCACCGACACCGCGTCGATCGCGGACTGGCTGCGGAAGTCCTACGCGCGCGGCGAAGGCTTCCTCTTCAGCTTCGGGCCGGAGGCGGACTTCAAGAACTCGTCGATGAACATCGCCTACGCCACCCAGAACGGCCTGGGCCTGCCCGACAAGGGCTACTACTTCGACAAGGACAAGCAGGACAAGCTCGCCGCCTACCAGGCGCACGTGGCCAAGGTGCTGGAGCTGTCCGGCACGCCGGCGGCGGACGCCGCGCGGCAGGCCAGGGACGTGGTCGCGTTCGAGACGCGCCTGGCCAAGGCCTCGAAGTCGAGCGAGGAGCTCTCGCGCGACGTCTCGCTGTACTACAACCCGGTGACCCCGGCGCAGGCCGACAAGCTGACGCCGAACTTCCCGTGGACGACGTTCTTCCAGTCGCAGGGCCTGGCGGTGCCGCAGACCTTCTCGCTGGCGATGCCGGGCTTCCACCAGGAGGTGAGCAGGATGCTCGCCGACGTGCCGGTGGCGGCCTGGAAGGCCTACCTGCGCTTCCACACCGTCGACGAGGCCTCGCCGTACCTGGGCGACGCCTTCGCCGACGAGAACTACGCGTTCTACGGCAAGGCGATGCGCGGGCAGAAGGAGCAGAAGGCGCGCTGGAAGCGCGTGCTCGGCGCGATCGAGGGCGGCGCCGGCGAGGCCTTCGGCCAGATGTACGTGCAGGCCGCGTTCCCGGCCGAGTCCAAGGCGCGCATGGAGCAGCTGGTGCAGAACCTGCGCACCGCACTCAAGGCCCGCATCGAGAAGCTCGACTGGATGAGCCCGGAGACCAAGGCCAAGGCGATCGCCAAGTGGGACAGCTTCACGCCCAAGATCGGCTACCCGAGCAAGTGGCGCGACTGGACGGGCCTGGAGACCTCGCGCGACAGCTACATCGGCAACGTGCTCGCGGCCAACGCGTTCAACTACAAGTGGGAGCTGTCCAAGATCGGCAAGCCGGTGGACAAGACCGAGTGGGGCATGACGCCGCAGACGGTCAACGCCTACTACAACCCGATGCGCAACGAGATCGTGTTCCCGGCGGCGATCCTGCAGCCGCCGTTCTTCGACCCGAAGGCCGACGACGCCACCAACTACGGCGGCATCGGCGCGGTGATCGGCCACGAGATGACCCACGGCTACGACGACCAGGGCAGCCGCTTCGACGCCACCGGCAACATGGTGAACTGGTGGACCGACGCCGACGCCAAGGCCTTCGCCGCGCGCACCGACAAGCTGGTCGACCAGTTCAACGGCTACGAGGCGCTGCCCGGCATCAAGGTCAACGGCAAGCTGACCCTGGGCGAGAACATCGCCGACCTCGGCGGGCTCGCCACCGCCTACGACGCGATGCACGCCGCCACCGCCGGCAAGCCCGACCCGATGACCGACGGCCTCAGCCGCGACCAGCGCTTCTTCCTCAACTGGGCGACGGTGTGGCGCGACAAGATGACGCCGGACTTCAAGAAGGTGCTGGTGGCGACCAACCCGCACGCGCCGGCCGAGTTCCGCGCGATCGGCGCGCCGTCCAACCTGACGGCGTTCGCCGAGGCGTTCCACTGCAAGGCCGGCGACCCGATGGTCCGCGCGGACGACACGCGCGTGGTGATCTGGTGACCTGGATGGCGCGCGGCCCGGCGCCGCGCGCCGTTCCGTGGCGCGGCCCGCGCAGGGTCGCATGCCTCGCCTGAAAGCCGGCGCCGCGCGCGCCGGCGGCCGCCACCGGCGGACCGGCGTCCGCCGCTCCCGCGACATCCACATCCAGGGCGGCCGCGCCGCCCGCATCCAAGGGGAACCCCAATGACGCTGTCCTTCCCGCGCACCCTGCTCGCCGCCGCCCTCACCGCCGCGCTGGCGCTGCCGGCCTCCGCGCAGCCGGCTTCGACCCCGCAGGCGGCCGCCGCCACGCCGGTGTTCGACGTCAACGACCTCGACCCGGCCGTGTCCGCGTGCCAGGACTTCAACGCCTACGTCAACGGCAAGTGGGTCGCCGCCCATCCGATCCCGGCCGACCGCACCCGCTGGGGCGCGTTCGACGAACTCGCCGAGAAGAGCCTCGCCGCCCAGCACGCGCTGGCCGAGGCGGCCGACCAGCACGCCGACCATGCCCGGGCCGGCTCGGTCGAGCAGAAGATCGGCTGGCTGTACCGCTCGGGCATGGACGAGGCGGCGATCGAGCGCGCCGGCTTCGATCCGATCAAGCCCGACCTCGCCGCGATCGGCCAGCTGGAGGACACGCGCGCGATCGTCGCCTGGCTCGGCCACGCCTTCGCCAATGGCGACGGCAAGGTGTTCCGCTTCGGCTCCGGTT
>JBQCFN010000123.1:0-4108 GCA_051959035.1 Lysobacteraceae bacterium
AGTCGGGGAAGTGCACGATCGGCGGCCACGGCCGGCGCTGCAGCATCGGCACGTCGGCGCTGGGCTGCACGTCGCGCGCGAGCAGGGTGCGCAGGTCGCTTTCCATCTGCTGCGCGCCCTGGTTGTCCTTCGTCACCACCAGCAACGGCCCATCGTGCGCGGCGGCGGCCGCGCCGACGTGCAGCGCGAGCGCGGATGGCGACGCGGGCGCGCGCCACCAGGCGCGCTGCTGGCCGGCCTTGGGCAGGGGCGGGACGGGAAGTTCGACGGGCATCGACACGCTCGCGGGAAAAGGACGCCGCCGCCGGACGCATGCGCGCCAGCGCGGAAAGGCCGTGCATTTTAAGCGGCGCGGGTGGAGGGCGCGTGGCGCCCGCCGGCGGGGGCGCGGCGGCGTCGCCCCCGCATCACGCCGTCAGCGCCAGATCGAGACCTGCTGCGCGCCCGCGCGCTGCATCGGCGTGCCGGCCTTGCAGGAGAACGCGCTGCCGAAGGCGGGCAGGTTGGCGAGCGGGCCGTCGGTGCGCCACTGGCCCGGCGCGTGCAGTTCGATCGCGGCCAGGCGCGCGGCCACGTCCTGCGACCATTGCTGCGGCCACAGGTGCGCCCATGCGGCGAAGAAGCCGCGCTTGTCGTCGTCGGACGCGCCCGGCTGGGCGCTGGAGAACGCCTCCCAGGCCAGCTCGACGCCGGCGAGGTCGGCGGCGTTCTCGTCGCGCGTGCGGCGGCCGTCGACCAGCGCGCCGGCGTTCGGCCACGGGTAGTTGGAATACTGGGCGACCAGCGGCGCGAGCCGCGCGTCCCAGGCCGATGCGTCGGCCGGCGTCCACCAGTCGCGCACGCCGCCCTTGGCGTCGACCAGGCGGCCGCTGGCGTCGAAGCCATGGGTGAGTTCGTGCCCGACCAGCGCGCCGAGCGCGCCGTACTGCGCCGCCGGCGGCTGCGCCATGTCCAGCACCGGTGCCTGCAGCATTGCCGCGCTGACGACCAGGCGGTTGTGGACGAGGTCGTAGTGCAGGACCGGGGTCTGCTGCGCCACGTCCCAGCGCGCGAGCGCGTTGCCGCGGCCGATCCGGCGCATCTCCTCGCGGTGCCGCCAGGCCGACGCGTTGAGCATGTTGGCGCCGAAGCTGCCGCGGTCCATCGGCTGGATGCTGAAATCCGGATCGCGCGCCAGCGGGCCGACCTGGACCTGCAGCGCGGCGAGCTTGGCGCGCGCCTCCGCCTTCGCCGGCCCGCTCATCCACGCCGCGCGGTCGATGCCGCGGCCGAGCGCGTCGCGCACCTGCGTCGCGATCTCCTGCGCACGCGCGCGGGTCGCGTCCGGCAGGTAGCGCGCGACGTATTCGTGGCCGAGCATCGGGCCGGCGGCGAGGTTGATCGCGTCCAGCACCTGCATCTGCCGCGGCGCCGGCGCGCGCTCGCCGCGCAGCACGTTGCCGCGGAAGGCGAAGTCGGCGTCGCGCCACGCCTTCGACAGGTAGGGCGCCATCGCCGCGCCCACCTGGTAGCGCAGGTAGGCTTTCCATTCCGCCGGCTTGAGCCCGCCGACCATGGCGTCGAGCTGGGCGAACAGCTGCGGGTTGGCGAGCGAGACGCGGTCGTCGCTGACACCTTGCGCCTTGAGGAACTCGGCGAGCTTGAGGTTGCGGTACTGCTTGCCGAGCTCGGCGACCGCCACCGGGGCGAAGTTCGCGCGCGGGTCGCGCACAGTCGCCAGCGGCCTGGACAGCTGGGCGATGCGCTGCTCGATGCCGAGCACCGCCTGGGTGTCGGCCTGCACCTCGGCGGGCTTGCTGCCGGCGAGGGCGAGGATCTTGGAGACGTAATCGGTGTAGCGCGCGAGCAGCGCGCGCGCGTCGGCGTCGCCGCGGGTGTAGTAGGCCGGGTCCGGCAGGCCGAGGCCGCCCTGGCTGAAATAGCCGATGGTGCGCTCGGGGTCCTGCAGGTCGAGGTCGGCGCCGAAGGTGAACGCGACCGGGATGCCGACCTGGTGTAGCGCGGCGATCGCCGCCGGCACGTCCTTGTTGCGGCGGATCGCATCGATGCGCGACAGCAGCGGGGCGATCGGCGCGGCGCCCTGTCGTTCCACCGCCGCTTCGTCCAGGCCGCTGGCCCAGAAGTCGCCGAGCAGCTTGCCGATGCCGCCCTGCGCCTGCAGGTCGGCGTTGAGCAGCTCGACCTGCTGCTGGCGCGCGCGCTGGGCGAGTTGGCCGAGCGCGGACTGCATGCCCGAACCGGTGATCGCGTTCGCCTTCAGCCAGTCGGCGTTGGCGTCCGCGTAATAGTCCTTGCACACGGCGCTGACGGCGGGCGCGGCGGCCTTCTTGCGGGCCGCGTGCTTCTTCTTCGCGGCATCGGCCGGGGACGCGGCGAGCGCGCACAGCGTGACGGCGAGGGCGAGCACCAGCGGGCGCGGTGAAGGCATGCGGCGCGTTCCGACGTTGGGGTCGGGCGAGTCTAGCAAGCGGCCCGCGGCGGCCGCTGAACAGCGGCCGGCCATGGCCGCGGGAAGGACGAAGGCCCGGTTGCCCGGGCCTTCGTTGCATCCACGATGGCAATGCCGCTTACCAGATCGACACGCGCTTCTCCGGGTCGCGCACCATCGCATCGCCGGCCTTGCACTGGAACGCCTGCGCGAAGGCCGGCATGTTGGATGGCGCGCCGATCGCGCGGAACTGCGCCGGCGAGTGCGGATCGCTGTTCAGCCGCACCAGCTGCGCCTCGTCGCGGATGTTGCCGCGCCACACCCGCGCCCAGTTGAGGAAGAAGCGCTGCTCGCGGGTGAGCCCGTCGACCATCGGGTCGGGCTTGCCGGCGGTGGCCTTCTCCATCGCGTCGAAGGCGAAGTTGAGGCCGCCGAGGTCGCCGATGTTCTCGCCCATCGTCAGCTTGCCGTTGACGTGCTTGTCGGGCATCGAGGGAATCGGCGCATAGGCGTCGAACTGCGCCGCCAGCTTCGCCGTGCGCTCCTCGAAGCGCGCCCGGTCCGCGTCGGTCCACCAGTTGACGTTGTTGCCGGCGCCGTCGAACTGGCTGCCGCTGTCGTCGAAGCCGTGGCCGGCCTCGTGGCCGATCACCGCGCCGATGCCGCCGTAGTTGATCGCGTCGTCGCCGTTCGCATAGAAGAACGGCGGCTGCAGGATCGCGGCCGGGAAGTTGATCGTGTTGGTGCCGGCGCTGTAGTAGGCGTTGACCGTCTGCGGGCTCATGTGCCACTCGTAGCGGTCGGTCGGCTTGCCGATCTTGTCCAGGTCGTAGCGGTTGTTGAAGCGGTTGGCCGCGCGCAGGTTGGCGAACCAGCCGTCGGGGTGCACCTCGAGGCCGTCCCAGCTGCGCCACTGGTCCGGATAGCCGATCTTGGGCAGGAAGGTGCTCCACTTCGCCAGCGCCTTGGCCTTGGTCTCCGGGCTCATCCAGTCCAGGTGCTCGATGCGGGCCTTGAGCGCGTCGCGGACGTTGTCGACCAGCTGCTGGGCGCGCGCCTTCGCTTCCGGCGGGAAGTACTCCTTCACGTACAGCTGGCCGAGTCCTTCGCCCATGCCGTCGTTGACCGCGTCGAGCACGCGCTTCCAGCGCGCGCGCTGCTCGGGCTGGCCGTTGAGGGTCTTGCCGTAGAACGCGAAGTCCTCTTCCTGGAAGGGCTTGGACAGCGCGAAGGCGGCGTCGTCGATGGTGTGGAAGGCGAGGTAGTCGCGCCATTGCGCCGCGGGCACGTCGGCGAGCATGGCGTCGAATTCGGCGAAGAACTTCGGTTGTGACAGCGAGAAGCCGTCGCCGGCCGGGACCTGCAGCGCCTGGAAGAACGCGCCCCAGTCGAAGTGCGGCGTGACCTGGTTGGCCTGCGCGACGGTCATGAAGTGGTAGCGGTTCTTCGGATCGCGCAGTTCCACCCGGGAAAGAGACGCCTTGGCCAGCCGGGTCTCGAAGGCCAGCACGCCATCGGCCTTGCGCTGGGCGTCGGCGGCGGGCGTGCCGGTCAATTCGAAGAGCCTGGCGATGTGGGCGAGGTAGGCGGCGCGGATGTCCTTGTACTCGTCCTTGGTGTAGTAGTCCGGCGTCGGCAGGCCGAGCCCGCCCTGGCCGGCGAACGCGATCTGCCGGGTCG
>JBQCFN010000124.1:0-7101 GCA_051959035.1 Lysobacteraceae bacterium
CGTCCTGCTCGACTGGAACGGCCGCACGCTGAAGGTGCCGCTGCGCTGACGCCGGTTCCCGCGGAGCGACCTTCCAGCCAGGCTCGGGACCCCTCAGGCCCGTTGCAGGCGCGGTTTGCAGCCGTGGGTTCTCCGCAACGCACATGGCCTTGCAGGCAGCATGAGCCGCGCTCTGGCGGCGCGTGGCCGCGACCGACGTCGCGCCTGCAAGCGGGCCCTGCGGGGGGGGGGGTTGCCGCCGCGAGCTCCCCGCGAGGCAAGTGCCCTCGCAGGAGCGGCGTGAGCCGCGACCCGCCGGCGATGGCCGCGACCGACGTCGATCCTGCAAGCCGACTGCCGCCCCCGTGCACGAGCGGGTTACCGCCACGAGCGCTCCGCGACGCGACAGGCCTCGTGGGACCGGCGTGAGCCGCGACCCGGCGGCGGGCGATCGCGACCGGCGTTGGCGCCTGGCTAGCGTTCGCCGGGCCCGACCGGATCGCCTTCGCGGTCGAACGCGGGCGGGGAGTAGAAGTTGAGCGTGCGCAGCGGCATGGCGCCGGTGGCGCGGATCTCGTGCTGTTCGCCGTGCGCGACCACCAGCAGGTCGCCCGGCCGCAGGGATTGTTCGTGGCCATCGACCACCGCGGTGCCCTCGCCTTCGACCACGTACAGCCACTGGTCCGCGCCGCGATGGCGGTTGCCGGGGCCGCCCTCGCGGTCGCCCGGCGCGATCGTCATCACCGCGGCCTGCGCCTCGCGCACGCTGCAGGCGACGCGGAAGCCCGGCGAGAAGTCGAGGTGCTGATGGCGCATGGCGTTCCTCCTGTCGCGGCAGCCTCGCGCCGCGGCCGTCAACGCGCCATGCAGGCGACAGCCGCGCGCCGGCCGACTATCCTCGCGCGGGGTTTGCCACCGGCGGCCGCGACGCCGCCATCGACAAGGGGAACGCATGAACCAGAACACCCAGAACGACGTCGCCCGCTTCCTGCTGCGCATCGCGCTCGGCGCGCTGGTGCTGCTGCACGGCATCGCCAAGCTGCGCGGCGGCCTCGCCGGGATCCAGGGCATGGTCGTCGCGCACCACTGGCCGGCGTGGCTGGCCTACGGCGTGCTGCTCGGCGAGGTGGTCGGCCCGCTGATGGTGCTGCTCGGCTTCTTCGCGCGGATCGGCGCGCTGCTGATCGCGGTCAACATGGTGTTCGCGCTGGTGCTGGTGCACATGGGCCAGCTGGGCCAGCTCAACGACCAGGGCGGCTGGGCGCTGGAGCTGCAGGCGATGTACCTGGTCGGCGCGGTCGCGCTGGCCTTGCTGGGCCCGGGGCGCTACAGCGTCAACGGACGCTGACCCCGGCGGGCGCAGCCCCGCCGCGGCGGGGCTGGTTCGGCGATGGTCGCCTGCGGTCAGGGCCCCATGTAGCAGCAGTTGAGCTTGTTGCCGTCGAGGTCGCGGAAGTAGGCGGCGTAGAAACCGTCGAAGCGCTGGCCCGGCGCGCCCTCGTCGCGGCCGCCGAGGGCCAGCGCCTTCGCGTGCACGCGGTCGACCTGTTCGCGGCTGGCGGCCTGCAGCGCGACCATGCAGCCGTTGCCGACGGTGGCGGGCTCGCGGTTGAACGGGACGGTCACGCCGAGCCCCGCGCCGCCGCTGCCGTTGTCCCAGGCGATGAAGTACCCCGGCTCCTCCATCATCCGCTTGCCGCCCAGTTCGGCGAGCACCGCGTCGTAGAAGGCCGCGGCGCGCGGCAGGTCGTTGGTGCCGATGGTGGCGTAGGCGAGCATGGCGGATCCCCGGAAAGGAGCGGCAGCCTACACCGACGCGCGACGCCCGCGGGCCTAGGCTGGACGCGAGGTGGACCATGACCCGCGCTTTCACCCGCCAGAGTCATCCGGACATGCCCGAGCCGCTGCCGGCCGCCAGCGCGCTGCCGCACGGCCAGCCCGCGGAGAGTTCCGGCAGCGGCACGCTGGCGGCGCTGCGCGACCGCCTGACCGAGGCCGAGCGCCAGCTGCAGGCGATCGCCCCCGACGCGCCCGGCGCGCGCGAGGAGCGCGCCGCGCTGCGCGAGGACATCCAGGCGATGCAGCGGCGCCTGGCGGGTGCGCCGCCGCGTTGACGGCACGCCGGGCCGACGAGCGGCCGAACCCTTCGGGTCCCGCGTGGTCACCTATCGCAGGGCGACCTGCGTCGCCGCCACCGCCCCCCGCGAGCAAGCGCCAGCCATGCCGACCTCCCGCCCGTTCTCACGCCGCGACTTCCTCGCCTCCTGCGGCGGCGCGCTCGCCGCCGCCGCGCTCGGCTGCACCCGCCAGGGCATCGCCGCCACCCCGTCGCCCGCGCAGGTCACCATCGTCGAGTTCGACGACCACGGCCGCTTCCGGCGCAAGGTCGCCCTGGACAAGGTGGCCCGGACCGACGCGCAGTGGCGCGCGCAGCTCAGCCCGGAGGAATACGAGGTCACCCGCCACGCGGCGACCGAGCGCGCCTTCACCGGCCGCTACTGGAACAACCACCAGCGCGGCCTGTACCGCTGCGTGTGCTGCGGCACCGCGCTGTTCGATTCGAAGACCAAGTTCGACTCCGGCACCGGCTGGCCGAGCTTCTGGAAGCCGATCGCGCGCGAGAACGTGGTCGAAAGCCGCGACCGCAGCCTCGGCATGCATCGCACCGCGGTGTCCTGCGCGCTTTGCGACGCCCACCTGGGCCACGTCTTCGACGACGGCCCGCCGCCGACCGAACTGCGCTACTGCATGAATTCCGCGTCGCTGCGCTTCATCCCCGCGTGACCGAGGCCGCTATGACCCGTCGCCCCCGCACCGCCGTCGCAACGCTCGGCGCGTTGCTCGCCCTCACCGCCTGCAACCTCGCCGGCGCGCGCAGCAACCCCGTCGCGTTGCCGCCGCCGGCGCAGGACCTCGCCCCCCCGCCGGGCCAGCACCAGGCCGTGGCGGTGTTCGCCGGCGGCTGCTTCTGGGGCGTGGAAGCGGTGTTCGACCACGTGCGCGGCGTGGGCCAGGCGGTGTCCGGCTACGCGGGCGGGCACGCGGGACCGGCCGACTACCAGTCGGTCAGCACTGGCAGCACCGGCCATGCCGAAACCGTGCAGGTCTCCTACGACCCGGGCCAGGTGAGCTACGGGCAGCTGCTGCAGGTGTTCTTCTCGGTCGCCCACGACCCGACCCAGCTCAATCGGCAGCTGCCCGACGTCGGCAGCCAGTACCGCTCGGAGATCTTCACCACCACGCCCGGGCAGGCGCGCGTCGCCCGCGCCTACATCGCGCAGCTGGAGGCCGCGCACGCATTTCCCGCGCACATCGTCACCCGGGTGGAACCGCTGCGGCGCTTCTACCGCGCCGAGGATTACCACCAGGATTACCTGGCCCACCATCCCGACAAGCCCTACATCGTCTACAACGACGCGCCGAAGCTGGTCGCGCTCAAGCAGCTGTTCCCCGCGCTCTACCGGGAATGAACCGCCCGCGCGCCGATGGCCCGGGCGTTGCGTGCTAACGTCGCCGGCCGACCACGCCGGCACGCCGCATGCGCCAGATCACCTTCGAACTCGACCGCGGACATGTCGCGCTCGACGACCTGCTCAAGCTCACCGGCGTGAGCGGCAGCGGCGGCGAGGCGAAGGCGCTGGTCGCCAGCGGCGCGGTGCGGGTGGATGGCGCGGTCGAGCTGCGCAAGACCTGCAAGCTGCGCGCGGGCCAGCGCGTCGAGGCCGGCGACACCTGCATCCGGCTCGTCGCCGCCGGCTGACGCGCACAAAAAGGGACGCCTTGCGGCGTCCCCAAGCGCGACGGCAGGCGGAGCGCCCTGCCGCGCGTCCGTGGAGCTCACCCGAACAGGTGGGCCAGGTCGACCGGCGATGACAGGCCGCCCTGGGCCAGCGCCCACAGCACGCCGCCGGCCAGCGCGAGCGCGAGCATCGCCTTGGCCAGGCGCTCGCTCCAGTCGGCGGGACGGACGGCGGCCAGGCTGGCGCGGATCGGGCGGGCTTCGGCGTTCATGGGAGCATCCCCTCGGTTGGCGGACATAGCAGACGCCCGTGGGCGCGTGAATGTCCGCGAAGCACGTCACAGGATCGACGGCTTGTCGCAGCGCAGCGACGCCGGAAGCGGCGGACGCGGTGCGATGTGATGGTCGCATGAAGGCCGCGTGCCCGCCAGAGACCCGCGCGCGTGCATTCAGCAAGGTCAACGCGGGCGAGGCACCGCGCGTCGCCCGGCGCGACAGCGGAGCGGCAAGGTCGGCCGGCTTTCCACGCCGACGACCCGGGAACTGGTCCGCCACGCACCCGCGCATCCGCGCGGCATGGCGGCGATGGAGTTGCCGCGGCGACGGCAGACAGGTCGATGGCGCGGGGCATGCAAGCGCCAACCGTCCTGCCGACTTCGCACCGGCCTGACGAAAGACAACAGCCGTCGTTGCCACGACCGTGATCGCGGCTTGCGGAGACTCGGGCGCGACAGACCGACAGCGGAGAGGCCGATGCTCGCCACCACCTATCGACGCCCTTATCGCGTGCGCGCCGAGCACGTGCCCGACCCGCGCATCGAACATCCGGGCGACGCCATCGTGCGCGTCACCCGCAGCTGCATCTGCGGCTCGGACCTGCACCTGTACCACGGCCTGGTGCCGGACACGCGGGTGGGCTCGATCTTCGGCCACGAGTTCACGGGCATCGTCGAGGAAGTCGGCGCGGACGTGCAGCACCTCAAGCCAGGCGACCACGTGCTGGTGCCCTTCAACGTATTCTGCGGCACCTGCGACATGTGCCAGCGCGAGCTCTACGGCAACTGCCGCAACGTCAACCCGCAGGCCACCGCGGTCGGCGGTGCGTACGGCTACTCGCACACCGCCGGCGGCTACGACGGCGGCCAGGCGCAGTACGTGCGCGTTCCGTTCGCCGACATCGGCCCGACGAAGATCCCGCCCGGCATGCACATCGAGGACGCGGTGCTGCTCACCGACGTGGTGCCCACCGGCTACCAGGCCGCGGAGATGGGCGACATCAAGCGCGGCGACACGGTCGTCGTGTTCGGCGCCGGGCCGGTCGGCATCATGGCCGCGCGCTGCTCGTGGCTGATGGGCGCGGGGCGCGTGATCGTGGTCGACCACGTCGATTACCGGCTCGAGTTCGTCGCCCGCTATGGCCCGGCGGAAGTCGTCGACTTCCGCGAGGTCGACGACATGGCGGTGCACCTCAAGAAGATGACGGACTGGCTGGGCGCCGACGTCTGCATCGACGCGGTCGGCTGCGAGGCCGACGGCAACTTCCTGCAATCGCTCACCGGCGTGCGCATGAAGCTGCAGGCGGGCGCGGCCACCGCGCTGTTCTGGGCGATCAACAGCGTGCGCCCGGGCGGCAACGTCTCGATCGTCGGCGTCTACGGGCCGACCTTCAACGCGGTGCCGATCGGCAGCGCGATGAACAAGGGCCTGACCCTGCGCATGAACCAGTGCAGCGTGAAGCGCCACCTGCCGCGGTTGATCGAGCACGTGCAGGCCGGACGCCTCAGCCCGCGCGAGATCATCACCCACCGGGTGCCGCTGGAAGAGGTGAACGACGCCTACCACCGCTTCTCGGCCAAGCAGGACGGCTGCATCAAGACGCTGCTGATCCCGCCGGGCATGGACGCCATCGACCAGGTGCCGGTGCCCGCATCGGCCACCGTGCACTGAAGGAGGTGGCCATGGCCACGCAAACCCGCTCCGCCGCGACGACGACCAACACAACCTTCGACCTCGCCAGCATCCCGGGCTGGGGCGCCGACCTCGATCCCGCCGACCGCCCCGCGGTGCCGATGGAACGCCATCCGCCGCGGCTGCCCGGCCTGCACTGGGAGCAGCCGGCCGAACAGCTCAGCGACGTCGAGGTGCTGCACTCGATCGAGCGGCCGGACATCACGCCCGTGTACGGCACCAGTTGCCCCCCGTCCGGCCTGAGCGGATGGATCCGCCGGCGCGCGTTCCGCCACAGCGAGAACAACGTCCGCCACTGGATGATGCTGCTCGCGGCCGACCGGGTGAACGTGGTCGAAGGCCTGCTGCACGATGCGCGCAGGTCGCGGCGCGTGCAGGCGCTCGCCCTGGTCGGCGGCGGGCTGCTGCTCGGCGCGTGGCTGTTGCGGCGGCGCTGACCCGGATCGCCGCGCGGCCTGCGCCGCCACCGCGCGTGCGCGCTTCACGGCGCCGGGAAGTGCCCGCTGCCATCCTCGCGCCCAGACCGCATCCGCAAGGAGGACAGCCGTGCCCTGGACCCGTGCCGAGCTCGAGGAAGCGCTGCAGGCGCTCGACCGCGACATCGACCCCCTGCGCGCCCGCGCGCCGGACATGGACGCCTTCTGGGCCGAGTTCGAACAGCAGGCGCGGCACATCCAGCGCGAAGCGGACCGGGACATCTGGTACGCGGCGGCGCAGATCGACCGCATGCTGATCCGGCACGGCCTGATGCCGCGCCCGGGTGTCTATCGCCTGCCGCGGCGGCGCCTGCCGTTCGCGCCAGCCGCGACCGGCGACGCCGACGGGCCGGGCATCCGCGCCGCCTGCTGAGCCTTCAGCGGAACCGCTGGAAGATCGGGTTCTCGTCCACTTCGCCGTCCTCGCCGAGCACGGCGTAGCGGCGCGCGTCCGGATCGAACAGCACCGCCGTGCGCGCGGGCCCTTCGCGGCGGATGAACTTCAGTTCCCAACCGAACCGTTCGAGCGTATGCAGCGTGTGCAGCTGCTCGTGGTTCAACTCGCGCTTCAGTGCGCTCGAGCCGGCCTTGACCGGGGAACGCCGTTCTACCGTGATCGCCATGACAGCCCCTGTATCCGTCGTGGTGTTCGTGGTGTGCGCCTGGCCAACGCCAGGCCGCGGCGAGTGTAGCCCCGGCCCGTGAAGGGAGCGTGCTGCGGTGCGGCGGGGCTCAGGCCCGCTGCAGGGCCCAGAACGGGATGTTGCGGCGCAGGCGGTAGCCGAGCGCCTCGTACACGCCGCGCGCGCGGGTGTTGGCGTAGCTCACGTGCAGGAACGGCAGGCGACCCGCCGCGAGCGTCTGGTTGGTGAGCATGGCGGTGAGCCGGCGCGCGTAGCCGCGGCCGGTGAAATCCGGATGCGTGCAGATCGCGCTCAT
>JBQCFN010000125.1:0-4089 GCA_051959035.1 Lysobacteraceae bacterium
ACGTTGAGGTCCACCGGCTTGCTGACGAAGTCGAAGGCGCCCGCCTTCAGCGCGTCGACCGCGGCCTCGACGTTGCCGAAGGCGGTGATCACCGCGGTGGGCGTGTACGGATGGCGCGCGGTGATCTCGCCGACCAGCTCGATGCCCGAGCCGTCGGGCAGGCGCATGTCGGTCAGGCACAGGTCGTAGCGCGCGTTGGCCAGCTGCGCGCGCGCGGCGGCGAGGGTGGCGGCGGTCTCGGTGCGCAGCCCCATCCGCCCCAGCGTCAGCACCAGCAGTTCGCGGATGTCGTGCTCGTCGTCGACGATCAGCGCGCTCGGGGGAGTACCGCGGGGGTCGTTCATCCCGACACCATAACGGAAGGGTGAACAGGGGGCCAAATGGACGAAGGTCGGGACCGGCGCACGCTGAATCGTTCAGTGGCCGCGGCGCACCCGTGGCCTCACACTGCCGCCAGCGCGTGCACCCCGGCGAGCGCGAGCCGGAAGCAGCTGCCGCCGCCGGGCACCGGCACGTAGTCGAGGTTGGCGTCGTTGGCGCGGGCGAGTTCGCGGGCGATGTACAGGCCCAGGCCGGTGCCGTGCTCGGAGGTGGTGAAGAACGGGCGGAACAGCTGCGCCGCGTTGCCCTCCGGGATGCCCGGCCCGCGGTCCATCACGTCGATCACCGGGCGGCCTTCCTCCAGCCGCACCGACAGGGTCACCCGCGCCGGCGCCTCCGGCATGCGCCCGTAGGTGAGCGCGTTCTGCACCAGCACGGTGAGGATCTGCTGCAGGTGGCGCGGGTCCACCATCGAGTGCACCGGCCCCGCGCCGCCGGCGACGTGCAGCGAGCCCGCCTCGGGCTGCAGCATCTGCCGGTAGTCGTCGACGAAGCGGCGCGCGAAGGCGACGAGGTCCACGTGCTCGGCGTTGGCGCGCTCGCGGCGGGCGATGCCGAGCACGCTCTCGACGATGCCGTTGGTGCGCAGGCACTGCTGGTGGATGATCTGCAGCAGCCGGCGGTCGCCCTCGGACAGCTCGTTGGATTCCTCCAGCAGCTGGGTGGCGTAGCTGATCGCGGCCAGCGGGTTGCGGATCTCGTGGGCGAGGCTGGCGGAGAAGCGGCCGAGCGTGGCGAGGGTCATCGACTCGGCCCGGCGCGACACCAGCGAGGTGTCGTCGAGGAAGACCAGCACGCTGTCGCCGCTGGGGCGCAGGCGCACGAAGCGCGGCAGCACCTCGCTGGACTCGCTGCCCAGGCGCAGCGGGTTGTCGTCGGCGCGGTGGTCGGCCAGCCAGCGCTGCATGCGCCGCGCCAGCTCCGGCGCGGCGAGCGCGAGGTTGCGCGCGTCGCCGCGCTCGCCCAGCAGCGCCTGCGCGGCCTCGTTGGCGAGGCGGATGTGGCCTTCGCCGTCCACCAGCAGCACGCCGGTGCGCATGCGCCGGATGATCAGCTCGTTGACCTCGGCGAGGTCGGCCAGCTCGGCGCTGCGCCGCTCGGCCAGCGCGCGGCTGTCGCGCATCTGCCGCCCGAGCAGGTTGGTGAGCATGGCGATGGCCATGTAGCTCACCGCGAACATCATCCGCTCGGCCAGCGGGCGCGCGTTGCTGCTGTCGCCGAGCATGCTCCAGACGTATTCGCCGATGGTGCCGGCCGCCGCCATCGCGCCGCCGGCCAGGCCGTAGCGCCACGGCAGCAGCAGCGCGGCCGCGCCGACGTTGAACAGCAGCATCATGGCGATGCCGGGCGCGGCCAGCGGCAGGGCGTGGGTGGCGAGGGTGGCCGCGGCGATGTCGGAGGCCCCGCCCAGCATCACCTGCGCGGCCAGCGGGCGCCGCCGCCGCGCCCAGTACAGCAGCACCCCCGAGGCGACCAGGTAGGCCACCGCGGTGGCCTGGCCGAGCAGCGGATGGCGCGGCACGTCCACCAGCGCGCCCTGCGGGGTGAACAGCACCAGCGTCAGCAGCGCCGCCTCGAACCCGCGGTACAGGCTGAAGAAGTCCAGCTCGCGGCGCTGCTCGGCATCGCCGGGGCCGGTCATCAGCAGGCGGGACACGAAACCGGTCGGCAAGCGGGCGGTCCGGCGGGAGGTCGCCCGCAGTATAGGAACAATCGGCGCGCCGCCACGCGGCCCCCGCGCGCCGCCGGACCGGCGTTTTTGCCCGCGCCGCCCCCATCGGCGACAATAGCCGGCCTTCGCGCCCGCGGCCTGGTGGCCGGCCGCCTTCTGCCGCGAAGCTTTCCTCCCCTTGCTGGTGACGCATGAACTTCCACGAATATCAGGCGAAGCAGTTGTTTGCCGAGTACGGCATCGCCGTGCCGGCCGGGCGCGTGGCGCGCACCCCGGAAGAGGCCGTCGAGGCCGCGAAGGCGATCGGTGGCGACTTCTGGGTGGTCAAGGCCCAGATCCACGCGGGCGGCCGCGGCAAGGCCGGCGGCGTGAAGCTCGCCAAGACGCTGGACCAGGTGCGCGAGTACGCCAAGGGCATGCTCGGCATGAAGATGGAGACCTACCAGTCGGCGGGCGTCGCCCTGCCGGTGGACTGCGTGCTGGTGACCCAGGCCACCGACATCGCCAAGGAGCTGTACCTGTCGGTGCTGGTCGACCGCTCGACCAAGACGGTCACCTTCATCGCCTCCAGCGAGGGCGGCGTCGAGATCGAGAAGACCGCCGAGGAGAACCCCGACGCGATCCGCACGCTGCACGTGAACTACGTGCAGGGCCTGCAGCCCTACCAGTGCCGCGACATGGGCTTCGGCCTGGGCCTCAACGCCAAGCAGGTCAACCAGCTGGCGAAGATCATGCTGGGCCTGTTCAGGCTGTTCAACGAGAAGGACCTGTCGCTGGTCGAGCTCAACCCGCTCGCCATCCTCACCGACGGCAACCTCGCGGTGCTCGACGGCAAGGTCAACTCCGACGACAACGCCACCTTCCGCCACCCGGAACTGGCGGCGATGCGCGACATCCGCCAGGAGGACGAGACCGAGGTGCTCGCCTCGCAGCACGACCTCAACTACGTGACCATGGACGGCAACATCGGCTGCATGGTCAACGGCGCGGGCCTGGCGATGGCGACGATGGACGTCATCAAGCTCAACGGCGGCGAGCCGGCGAACTTCCTCGACGTCGGCGGCGGCGCGAACAAGGAGCGCGTGACCGAGGCCTTCAAGCTGATCCTGCGCGACCCCGACGTGAAGGCGATCTTCGTCAACATCTTCGGCGGCATCGTCCGCTGCGACATGATCGCCGAGGGCATCATCGCGGCGGTCAGGGAAGTCGAGGTCAAGGTGCCGGTGATCGTGCGCCTGGAAGGCACCAACGTCGAAGCCGGCAAGGAGATCCTGAAGAATTCCGGCCTCGCGATCATTCCCGCCGACGACATCAACGACGGCGCGAAGAAGGCCGTCGCCGCGGTGGCCAAGGCCGCCTGACATCCTCCCTGCAGGAGCGGCTTACAGCCGCGAGCTTTTTTCCCAAGACAAGAGCCCGCGGCTGCAAGCCGCTCCTGCGAAAAAGCGAGCAAGGATTTTCGATGAGCGTTCTCGTCAACAAGCACACCAAGGTGATCGTCCAGGGCTTCACCGGCTCGCAGGGCACCTTCCACGCCGAGCAGATGCTCGAGTACGGCACCAAGGTCGTCGGCGGCGTGACCCCCGGCAAGGGCGGCACCGAGCACCTCGGCCTGCCGGTGTTCAACACCGTCGCCGACGCGGTCGCCGAGACCGGCGCCGATGCGTCGGTGATCTACGTGCCGCCGCCGTTCGCGGCCGATGCGATCCTCGAGGCCGCGGACGCCGGCATCAAGGTGATCGTGTGCATCACCGAGGGCATCCCGGTGCTGGACATGCTGCGCGTCAAGAACACCCTCGCCGGCTACGAGGACGTGGTGCTGATCGGGCCGAACTGCCCGGGCATCATCACCCCGGGCGAGTGCAAGATCGGCATCATGCCGGGCCACATCCACAAGCCGGGCAAGGTCGGCATCGTGTCGCGCTCGGGCACGCTGACCTATGAAGCGGTCAAGCAGACCACCGACGTCGGCCTCGGCCAGTCGACCTGCATCGGCATCGGCGGCGACCCGATCCACGGCATGAACTTCATCGACG
>JBQCFN010000126.1:0-16160 GCA_051959035.1 Lysobacteraceae bacterium
ACCGCCATCGGCCCGAAGAAGGCGCTGCGCGAGAGCGGGATCATCGCGAGGATCGCGGCCAGCGCGGTCAGCACGATCGGGCGGAAGCGGCGCACGGTGGCATCGACCACCGCCGTCCAGCGGTCGTGCCCGGCGGCGATGTCCTGCTCGATCTGGTCGACCAGGATCACCGAGTTGCGCATGATCATGCCGGCCAGCGCGATCGTGCCGAGCATCGCGACGAAACCGAACGGCACCCGGAACACCAGCAGGAACAGCGTCACGCCGATCAGCCCGAGCGGGGCGGTCAGCAGCACCAGCGCGACGCGCGGGAAGCTGCGCAGCTGCAGCATCAGCAGCGTCACCACCACGAACAGGAACAGCGGCAGGCCGGCGGCGATCGAGTCCTGCCCGCGCGCCGAATCCTCGACCGTGCCGCCGGTTTCGAGCAGGTAGCCCTCCGGCAGGCGCGCGCGGATGCCGTCGAGCGTCGGCGCGATCTGCGCGGCCACCGTCGCTGGCTGCAGCGCGTCGCGGATGTCGGCGCGCACGGTCACGGTCGGCAGGCGGTCGCGGTGCCAGACGATGCCTTCCTCGAAGCCGGGCTCGAGCCGCGCGACCTGCGCCAGCGGGACCGAGCGGCCGCTCGCGGTCGGCACGGCGAGGCTGCCGAGCAGGTCGAGCCGCCCGCGGTCGACGTCGGACCCGCGCAGCAGCATCTCGATCAGCTCGTTGCCCTCGCGGTAGGTGCTCACGTGCAGCCCGGACAGCGCGCCGGAGAGGAAGTGCGCGACCTGCTCCGAGCTGACGCCGAGCGCGCGCGCGCGGTCCTGGTCGATCACCAGCCGCACGACCTTGCTCGGTTCGTCCCAGTCGAGGTTGACGTTGGCCACGTGCGGGTTGGCGCGCACCTTCGCCTCCACCTCGCGCGCGATCGCGCGCACCCGGTCGATGTGCTCGCCGGACACCCGGAACTGGATCGGGTAGCCGACCGGCGGGCCGTTCTCCAGCCGGGTCACGCGCAGCTGCAGCTGGGGGAAGCGCGGGGCGACGTCGCGGATGAGCCAGTCGCGCAGCGCCTCGCGCGCGGCGATGTCGTCGGCGCGCACCACGAACTGGGCGAAGTTGGTCGCCGGCAGCTGCTGGTCCAGCGGCAGGTAGAAGCGCGGCGAGCCGGTGCCGACGTAGGCGACGAAGTTGTCGATGCCGTCGCGCCCCTTCAGCATCTCCTCGAGCCGGTGCGCCTGCGCGGCGGTCGCGCGCAGCGACGCGCCTTCGGCCAGCTCCATGTCGACCATGAGCTCGGGCCGCGTCGAATCGGGGAAGAACTGCTGCGGCACGAAGCGGAACAGCGCGAGCGAGGCGGCGAAGGCCAGCACGGTGGCGCCGATCACCAGCCAGCGGTGCGCCAGGCACCAGCCGACCAGCGCGCGGAAGCGGCGGTAGAACGGGCGCTGGTAGGGATCGTGCGCGTGGCCGTCGCGCGCCTTCGGCGCGAGCAGCGCCGCGTACTGCGGCCAGCGGTCGGCGAGGCGCGCGCGCCATGCCTGCCGGCGGGCGGCGAACGAGCCGGGCCTGGGCACGGCAGGATGCGCGAGGTCCGGCAGCATGTGGTCGCCGAGGTAGGGGATGAACAGCACCGCCGCGATCCACGACACCACCAGCGCGATGGTGACCACCTGGAAGAGCGAACGCGTGTACTCGCCGGTGCTGGACGCGGCGGTGGCGATCGGCAGGAAGCCGGCGGCGGTCACGAGCGTGCCGGTCAGCATCGGGAACGCGGTGCTTTCCCACGCGAAGCTCGCCGCCTTCAGCCGCGAGAAGCCCTGCTCCATCTTGATCGCCATCATCTCCACCGCGATGATCGCGTCGTCGACCAGCAGGCCGAGCGCCAGCACCAGCGCGCCCAGCGAGATCTTGTGCAGGCCGATGCCGAAGTAGTGCATCGCCGCGAAGGTCATCGCCAGCACCAGCGGGATGCTCACCGCGACCACCAGCCCGGTGCGCAGGCCGAGCGAGAAGAAGCTCACCAGCAGCACGATCGCGACCGCCTCGACCAGCACCCGCATGAACTCGCCGACCGATTCGCGCACGGCCTCGGGCTGGTCGCTGACCTTGCGCAGCTGCATGCCGGCCGGCAGGGCCTCCTGCAGGCGGGCGAAGTCGCTTTCAAGGGTGCTGCCGAGCTTGAGGATGTCGCCGCCGTCCTTCATCGCGACCGCGATGCCGATCGCGTCCTGGCCCATGAAGCGCATCTTCGGCGCGGCCGGGTCGCTGAAGCCGCGGTAGACGCGGGCGATGTCGCCGAGGCGGAAGGTGCGGTCGCCGGCGCGTACCGGGAACGCGCGGATCGCCTCGATGGAATCGAAGGCGCCGCCCACGCGCAGCTGGATGCGCTCGTCGCGGCCCTCGAAGAAGCCGGCCGGCGCCACCGCGTTCTGCTGCTGCAGCGCCTGCTGCACGGCCGCCAGCGGGATGCCGAGCGTCGCCAGCTTGGCGTTGTCGACCTCGATCCAGACCTTCTCGTCCTGCAGGCCGACCAGTTCGACCTTGCCGACGTCCGGCACCCGCTGCAGCTCGAGCTGGATGCGGTCCGCGTAGTCCTTCAGCACCGCGTAATCGAAGCCCTCGCCGGTCAGCGCGTAGATGTTGCCGAAGGTGTCGCCGAACTCGTCGTTGAAGAACGGGCCGACCGTGCCCTCCGGCAGCGTGGCGCGGATGTCGCCGACCTTCTTGCGCACCTGGTACCAGAGCTCCGGCAGGTCCTTCGACCGCATCGAGTCGCGCGCCATGAAGATCACCTGCGACTCGCCCGGCCGCGAGTACGAGCGGATGAACTCGTACTCGCCGGTGGTCATCAGCGCCTTCTCGACGCGGTCGGTGACCTGCCGGGCCACCTCCTCCGCGGTCGCGCCCGGCCACAGCGTGCGCACCACCATGGCCTTGAAGGTGAACGGCGGGTCCTCCGACTGGCCGAGGTGGCGATAGGACCACGCGCCGACGATCGCCAGCACGACCATGGCGTAGACGACCAGCGCGCGGTTGCGCAGCGCCCACTCCGACAGGTTGAAGCGCAGCACGGTCAGCGGCCCGCGACCGGACGGTTGTCGCGGTCCACCGGCGCGACGATCTCGCCCTCGCGCAGCAGGTGGCCGCCCGCGGCGACGACCCAGTCGCCGGCCTGCAGGCCGGACAGCACCGGCACGCGATCCTCGTTCCAGGTGCCCAGGCGCACCGGCGCCAGGCGCAGCGCATGCGTCTTCGCATCCACCACCCACACGGCGGTCGAACCGCCGCTGCCGCGCTGCACCGCGGCCAGCGGCACGCTCAGCCGGCGCGCGCCGTCGCCGCTGACGAACACGCGCGCGCTCTGGCCGAGCGCCACCGCACCGGCATCGGCCAGGCGCGCGCGCGCGGCGTAGGTGCGCGTCTGCGGATCCGCCGCGGGGGCGAGCTCGCGCACCGTGCCGTGCAGGCGCGCGCCGGGCGTGTTCCAGAGTTCGACCGTCACCGCATCGCCGGCATGCACGCCGGCGATCGCGCCTTCGGGCACCGCGAAGGCCACCTCGCGTCCACCGTCGGCCGCCAGCGAGAACACCGGCTGCCCGGCCGCGACGACCTGCCCGGCCTCCGCCTCGCGGCTGGCGATGGCGCCGTCGCGCGGCGCGCGCAGCTGCGCGTAGGCCGCCTGGTTGCGGGCGACGTCGAGCTGCGCGCGGATCGCGCGCACCTGGCCGGCGGCTGCGGCATAAGCCGCCTCCTGCGCGTCCAGCGCGGAGCGGCTCACCAGCTGCTGCTGCCCCAGCGCGGCGAAGCGGTCGCGGTCGGCGCGGGCGCGCGCGAGTTCGGCCTGCGCGGCCGCGAGCTGTGCCTGCGCGGCCTGCGCCTGCAGCCGCAGGTCGCCCGGATCGAGCTCGGCGAGCAGCTGGCCCGCGTGCACGCGGTCGCCCACGTCGACCAGCCGCCGCACGATCTTGCCGCCGACGCGGAAGGCCAGCGCGCTTTCCTCGCGCGCACGCACCTCGCCGGCGTAGGCCACGTCCGCGCGACCGTCCTCCGCGAGCGGATGCACCACCAGCACGGGTGCCGGCGCTTCCGCCGCCCGCTCGCCACCGCCGCATCCCGCGAGCGCGCCGGCCAGCGCCAGCGCGACCAGTCCGATCCGCACGTCCCTGCCCGTCATTCCGCGCCCGCCGGCCGAACGGCCAATTAGTGAACCGATGGGTATGGTATAAATAACGAACCGGCTAGTCTAGTATTTGTCCATGATCTGCCCTTTCCGCCCCAAGCCGACCGCGCGGCCCAGGCCGGCGACCCCCGGCCGCCCCAAGGACGCGGAAAAGGGCGCGGCCATCCTCGACGCCGCCAAGCGGCTGTTCCTCGCCCACGGCTTCGAGGGCGTGAGCATGGACCAGATCGCCGCCGACGCCGGGGTCTCCAAGCTCACCGTCTACAGCCATTACGGCGACAAGGAGACCCTGTTCGCCGCGGCCGCCAAGGCGTACTGCGAGCAGCAGCTGCCGGCGTCGATGTTCGCCTCGCGTCCCGACGTGCCGCTGCGCGAGCGCCTGCTGCAGATCGCGCGGGCGTTCTTCGCGATGGTCTGCTCGCCCGAGGCACTGGCCGGGCACCGCATCCTGTGCACGCCGCGACTGGCCGAGACGGCGGTGCCGCGGCTGTTCTGGGACGCCGGGCCGCAGCGCGTGCAGGACGCGTTCGCCGAGTTGCTGCGCCAGCGCATCGCCGCCGGCGAGCTCGCCATCGACGACGTGCCGCGCGCCGCCGGGCAGTTCTTCGCCCTGCTCAAGGGCGAGCCGCATGCCCAGCTGGTGTTCGGCTGCGGCGCGCCCTCCCCGGCCGAGGTCGAGGCGCACCTGGCGGCGGCGGTCGACCTGTTCCTGCGCGCCTACGCGCGGCGCTGACGCGGCCCTGCCGGTGGACCTACTGACTTCCGGCACTCAGTACGGGTGTGCTACCACAGTCATGCTGTCGCCGACGTCGGTCGCCGGGCCGCTAAAATGGCCGGTTCCGCGACCGGGAATCCAACCATGAACGCCGACACCCTCGATTACGCAAAGGCCCGCGAGGCCATGGTCGAACAGCAGGTCCGCCCCTGGGACGTGCTCGACACGCGCGTGCTCGACGTGCTGGCGCGCCTGCCGCGCGAGGCCTTCGTGCCCGCCTCCCACCGCGCGCTCGCCTACGCCGACCTCGCCCTGCCGCTCGGCCACGGGGAGGAGATGCTCAAGCCGGTGGTCGAGGGCCGCATCCTGCAGGCGCTCGCGCTGCGCCCCGGCGACAGCGTGCTGGAAGTCGGCACCGGCAGCGGCTACCTGACCGCCTGCCTGGGCCGCCTCGCGCGCGAGGTGGTCAGCCTGGAGATCCACCCCGACCTCGCCGACGCGGCGCGCGCGCGCCGGGCCGCGCACGGCCTCGACGGCAACGTGCGGGTGGAAACCGCGGACGCGCTGCAGGTGCAGACCGACCGCCGCTTCGACGTCGTCTGCGTCACCGGCGCCGTCGCCGCCATCCCGCCGGCGTTCCTCGACTGGCTGGCGCCGGGCGGCCGCCTGTTCGTCGTGCAGGGCCGCGCGCCGGCGATGTCCGCGGTGCTGGTGCGCAACGAAGTCAACGCCCGCCGCATCGATTCGTTGTTCGAGACCGAACTGCCCTACCTCGTGGGCGCCGCGCCCGTGCCCGAATTCCACCTCTGAACGACGTCCGTCCCCACCCGCACGGGCCGTGCGGGTTCGACAAAGGATCCCCCATGCGCCGTAGCCCGCTCGTCCTCGCCATCGCCCTCGCCGTGCTGCCGGTCGCCGGCGCGCACGCCGAAGACCTGCTGCAGACCTACGAACTCGCGCGCAACGGCGACCCGCAGCTCGCCGGCGCCGAAGCCAGCCAGCGCGCGACCCGCGAGGGCGCGGTGCAGGCGCGCGCGGCGCTGCTGCCGCAGATCGGCGCGGATGCCAGCTACAGCCGCTCGCACAGCGACAGCACCGGCTCGCAGGTGCTCGGCAGCACCCTGTTCCCGAGCGACAGCTCGCAGCAGACCACGACCAAGGACTACGGCCTGTCGGTCGACCAGGCGCTGTTCGACTACTCGCGCATCTCGCAGCTGCGCGGACAGCGCGCGCTCAGCCGCGCCAGCGAGTTCCAGCTGCGCTCGGCCGGCGACAACCTGATCACCCGTACCTCCGCGGCCTATTTCAACGTGCTGGTGGCGATCGAGACGCTGGCTGCCGCGGAAGCCTCCGAAGCCGCGTTGAAGAAGCAGTTCGACTTCGCCAGCAAGCGCCTGGAGGTCGGCCTGGCGCCGATCACCGACGTGCACGAGGCGCGCGCCCAGTACGACAGCGCGCGCGCCAACACCATCGTGACCCGCAACGCGCTGGAGGACGCTTACCAGGCGCTCGCCGAGATCACCGGCAAGCCGATCCACGACCTGCGCGCGCTGCCGGCCGACTTCCAGCCGCAGCTGCCCGAGAAGGGCGACGCCGAGGCGTGGGTGGCCGACGCCCTCGCCCAGAACCCGGCGCTGCAGGCGCAGTCCTACCAGGTGAAGGCGGCCGAGGCGGGCGTGCAGGCCGCGCGCGGCGGCCACCTGCCGACCCTCTACCTCAACGGCACCTACGGCGACCGCCGCACCGACGGCACCTCGACCGACAACCTCGACCAGAGCGAGACCGACTTCGAGAACCGCAACAAGTCGCGCAGCATCGGCATCACCCTGCGCGTGCCGATCTTCTCCGGCGGCGCGACCCAGTCGCAGGTGCGCCAGGCGCTCGCCCAGCGCGACCTCGCCCAGGACGACTACGAGCAGCAGAAGCGCGCGCTCGAGCGCAGCACCCGCAACGCCTACCAGACGCTGGTCGCCGGCATCAGCGAGATCGAGGCGCGCCGCCTCGCGCTGGTGTCCGCGCAGAGCGCCTACGACGCCTCGCAGGTCGGCCTCGAGGTCGGCACGCGCACCGTGCTCGACGTGCTGACCAACCAGCAGAACCTGTTCAACGCCCAGCGCGAGTACGCGCGCGCCCGCTACAACTTCCTGCAGAACCGCCTGCTGCTGGAACAGGCCGCCGGCACGCTCGACATCGGCGACGTGCAGGACGTCAACCGCCTGCTGACCGCGGACGCGGAAGCCAAGCTCGCGCCGACCGACCTCACGCCGACGCGCTGAGCGCGCAGCGCCACCCACCCGGACGCCGGCCTCGCGCCGGCGTTCGTGTCTCCGGGCTTCGTGTGTTCCCAGGCTAGGCGCGCGGCAGGTCCGGGTCGATCGCCGCCAGCGTGCGCGCCAGCGCGCCACGGCCCCGCTCCAGCAGGCCGCGCGCCGCGTCCGCCATCCGCGCGCGCGCGTCCACGTCCGCCAGCAGCGCCGCGACCTCCGCGCCGACCGCGTCGGCGTCCGCGCCGATCCGCAGCGCGCCTGCCGCCTCCAGCTGGCGGGCGATGTCGGCGAAGTTGTGCAGGTGCGGGCCGGTGACCACCGCGGTGCCCGCCGCGGCCGGCTCCAGCAGGTTGTGGCCGCCGACCGGCTGCAGGCTGCCGCCGACGAAGGCCACCTGGGCGCAGCCGTAGAACAGCGCGAGCTCGCCGAGGGTGTCGATCACGAACACGCCGTCGCGCGCGTCGGGCCACTGGGTCAGCTGGCGCGTGGCCACCCGGAAGCCGGCGTCGACCGCCTGCCGCTCGACCGGCTTGAAGCGCTCCGGGTGGCGCGGCGCCCACAGCAGCAGCAGGTCCGGCCAGCGTTCGCGCAGGCGGCGATGGATCGCGAGCACCGCGGCTTCCTCGTCCGGATGCGTGCTCGCCGCGATCCACGCCGGCCGCGACCCGGCGTGCGCGCGGAACGCCGCGACGAAGGCCGGCGCGCCGACGCTGCCGATGTCGTACTTCAGGTTGCCGGTCACCACCACCTGCGCGCGCTGGGCGCCGAGCTGCACGAAACGCACGCCGTCGGCCGGCGATTGCGCCAGCACCGCGCGCAGCGTGCGCAGCGCGCGCCCGAGCAGCGGCCGCAGCAGCTGGTAGCCACGCAGCGAGCGGTGCGACAGGCGCGCGTTGACGATGTAGGCCGGCACCCCGTGCCCGGCGCAGCCGAACAGCAGGTTGGGCCACAGCTCGGTCTCCACCACCAGCGCGAGCCGCGGGCGGAAGTGGCGCAGGAAACGCCCGACCGCCCCCGGCAGGTCGTACGGCAGGTAGACGTGCTCGACGCGGTCGCCCCACAGCGCGCGCACCCGCGCCGAGCCGGTCGGGGTGATCGTGGTGACCAGCAGGCGCTGGCCGGGATGCTCGCGGCGCAGCGCGTCGACCAGCGGCGCAGCCGCGTTCACCTCGCCCACCGACACCGCGTGCACCCACAGCGGACACGGCTCGATCGCGGGATCGTAGACGCCGTAGCGCTCGTTCCAGCGCTGCAGGTACGCAGCCTGGCGGAACCCGCGCCAGATCAGGTGGTAGACCGTGACCGGCAGCAGCAGGTAGAGGGCGAGCGAGTACAGGGCACGCAGCAGCCGCCCGACGGGATCCATGCGCATCGGCGAAGGATAAGGCCCGGCCGCTTGCCGCGCTGCGCCTGGCCGGCCAGCCACTAGACTGGCGCGATGCACGAGGACATCCAGCGCGATCCCCACGACCCCGGCCCGCCGCCGCGCGCGCCGTCGCAATGGCCGACCTGGCTGGGGATCGGCCTGATGGTGCTGCTGGCGCGGCTGCCCTGGCCGCTGCAGCGGGCGCTCGGCCGCGTGCTCGGCCGCGCCCTGCGCGTGCTGCTGCGCGGGCGCCGGCGGGTGGCCGCGCGCAACCTCGCGCTGTGCTTCCCCGAGCTCGCGCCCGGGTCGCGCAAGGCGCTGCTGCGCGCGAGCTTCGATGCGCTGGGCATCGGCGTGTTCGAGTTCGCGCGCGCCTGGTGGGGCAGCATCGCGCCGTTGCGGCGCGGGCTGGCGGTGGAAGGGCTCGAGCACCTGGAAGCGGCGCGCGCGCAGGGACGCGGCGTGATCCTGGTCTCCGGCCACTTCACCACCCTCGAGGTGTGCGGCCGGCTGATGTGCGACTACGCGCCGCTGGCCGGCATGTACCGCCCGCATGCGCACCCGGCGATGGAATGGGCGGTCAAGCGCGGTCGGCTGCGCTACGCGGCGGCGATGTTCGGCCGCGACCAGCTGCGCGCGGCGATCCGCCACCTCAAGCAGGGCGGGCTGCTGTGGTTCGCGCCGGACCAGGACACCCGCCGCGGCGACAGCGTGTTCGTGCCGTTCTTCGGCCTGCCTGCGTCCAGCCTCACCTCGACCCACCAGCTGGCGCGGCTGTCGGGGGCGGCGGTGCTGGCGTTCGCCCACGAGCGCCGCGCCGACGGCGGCTACACGCTGCGGCTGTCGCCGGCGTTCGAGGCCTTCCCCTCGCGCGACGCCACCGCCGACACCGCGCGGGTGATGGCGGCGATCGAGGCGATGGTGCGCGCCGCGCCGGCCCAGTACCTGTGGATCCACCGGCGCTTCAAGCGCCAGCCGGACGGCGCGCCGGATCCCTACGCGCGGCCGTAGGGCGAGGGCTCGCCCGCGGGCCGGGTCTTGAAGCGCCGGTGCACCCACAGGTACTGCGCGGGATGCCGGCGCACCGCGCGCTCGAGCTCGGCCATGTAGCGGGCGGCGTCGCGCGCCGGGTCGCCGCTCGGCCAGCCCTCCCACGGTGGATCGATGCGCAGCGCGTAGCGGCCGTCGTCTTCGCGCCAGAACCAGTACGGCAGCACCACCGCGTGGCCGCGTTGCGCCAGCGCGGGGATCGCGGTGAGCGTCGCCGCCGGCACGCCGAAGAAGGGCACGAAGGCGTGCTGGTAGGAGAAGTCCTGGTCGGCCGCATAGGCGACCACGCCGCCGCCGGCGAGCGTGCGCAGCAGGCCGCGCACGTCCTTCTTGCCGATCACGTTGGCGAACGCATGCCGGCGCGCGCCGTCCAGCCAGGCTTCCAGGCAGGCGTCGTTGTTGCGGCGGGCGACGATCGCCAGCGGCGCGTCGAGCGCGTCGGCGAGGAAGCGCCCGCCGAGCTCGAGGTGCGGCGAATGCCCGGTCAGCAGCAGCACGCCATGGCCCGCGCGACGCGCCGCGCGCAGGTGCTCCAGGCCTTCGATCGCGCACAGCCCGCGCAACGCGTCGGCGGGCGCGAACCATCCGCGCAGCGATTCCAGCAGGCCGGTCACGGTGTCGCGCAGGGTCTGCCGCAACAGCCGCGCGCGCGCCGCCGGCGCGAGGCCGGGGAAGCACAGCGCGAGGTTGGTGCGGGCGATGCGCCTGCGCCGCGCCAGCAGCGGCCAGGCCAGCCAGGTCGCGCGCGCGCCGGCGCGCAGCAGCCGCGCCTGCGGCCAGCGCGCGATCCACCGGGCCAGCGCGGTCGCGGGCCGCTGCCAGCGGCAGCGCGAAGCCACGCGTCCCGTCATGCGCGGGCGTGGGCCGAATCGCCGCGCCCGAGCAGGCTGCCGGCATAGAGCGCCGCCAGCAGCAGCGCCACGCCGCCCCAGAAGGTCGAATAGAACGCCAGGTGGGTGTTGAACGGGAACACGGTGACGGCGAGCGCCAGCATCGCCGGCCGCGCGCCTTCGCGCGCCGCGGCGCCGGCGTAACGCCACGCGCGCCAGGCCAGCGCCGCCCCGGCCAGCCAGCACAGCAGGCCGAAGCCGCCGGTCTCGCTGAGGACTTCCAGCACCACCTGGTGCGCGTGCAGCGCCGGCCCGTCGCCCCACTCCGGGCGCTCGCCGGGGCGCGGATCGCAGGCCGGGAAGGCGTAGCGGAAGCCGCGCGCGCCGACGCCGTTGAACCAGTGCCCGCGCGCCATGCACGCGGCCGCGCCCCAGATGCGCGCGCGTCCCGACAGCGCGACGTCCATGCCTTCCTCGTCGGCGGTGAGCGCCGAGGTCGTGCGCACGATGCGCTCGCGCACCTGCGGCACCGTCGCGGTCAATACGCCGAGCGCGACCGCGCCGAACACGAACACCCCGGCCAGCCGCTTGGCGCCGAGCGCGCGCCAGCCGGAAAACAGCAGCACCAGCGCGTAGGTGATCCAGGCCGCGCGCGCGCCGGCCAGCAGCACCACGATGCCGAGCGCGGCCGCCGCCACCAGCCAGCCGACCCGGCCGAAGCGGCGCGCGCCCGCGTGCAGCAGGAACGGCGCCAGGCTGGCCAGCACGATGCCGAGCTTGAGGTTGCACGGGCCGAGCACGCCGCTCAGGCGGTCGGCGCGCGCGGCGACGTCGGCCGGGCACATCGGATGGCCGCTGATCGCCTGCTTGAGCTGGTCCAGGCCCCAGAACAGCGGGCTGGTGCCGAAGGCCGCCTGCAGCAGCGCGTCCAGCGTCCACGCCGCGACGATCACCCCGAGGCCGCCGAAGGTGATGCGCCCCCCGCGCGCATCCGCGACCGCCGCCGCGGCCAGCCACAGGAACGGCAGGTAGACCAGGTCGACCAGCGCTTCGGAAAACGCGTGCGCGCGGTCGATCGCGTCGAACGCGGACACCAGCTCCGGCACCCAGTAGGCCGCGAACAGCACGCTGGTCAGCGCCCACGCCGGCGCGCTCAGCAACGCCATGCCGCCGCGGAAGCGCGCCAGCAGCAGCCGCGCGATGGCCGCCAGCGCGCCCAGCACCAGCACGCCCTCGGCGATGCCGCGCGCCGGCCACAGGGCGACGAACAGCAGCACCCACGGTGGTGCCCAGCGCCAGCCGGCCGACGCCGGTGACGGGGTCATGGGCTCGCTCATGCGAGTTCCCGGTAGATCGCGAGGGTCGCTTCCTGCATGGCGCGCAGGGTATCGGGGAATGCGGCCGGCGGCGACGGTGGCCGCGCCAGCAGCGCGCGCGCGGTCGCCTCCAGCGCGGCGTGGTCGAACGGCGCCACCGCGCCCTCGGGCTGCAGCCCGCGCAGCAGCTCGCAGACGCCGCCGTGGGCCCAACCGAGCACCGGCCGGCCGACCGACAGCGCCTCCAGCACGGTGCGGCCGAAGGCCTCGGGCTGGCGCGACAGCTGCAGCACCAGGTCGGACGCGGCGTAGGCCGCGGCGATGGCCGAGGTCGGCGCGGTCAGCGACGTCGCCGCGGCGACGCCGCGCCGCGACGCTTCGGCCTCCAGTTCGCGTGCGTAGCCATCGCGCCCCGGCTGGCGCGCGCCGGGCATCCACAACCGCGCGTCGAGCCCGTCGGCGCGCAGCGCGGCGAGCAGGCGCAGCGCGTCGACGTGCCCTTTCAGGCGGGTGCCGCGGCCGGGCAGCATCAGCAGCGGGCCCTCGCCGGCCAGCGCGGGATGCAGCGCCGCGACCTGCCGGCGCGCTTCGCGGTCGGGCCAGGGAGCGCGCGGGAAGCGCGCCGGATCGATGCCGCGCGGCACCACCCGCAGGCGCGCCGGATCCACTGTCGGGTAATGCGCGAGCACGTAGTCGCGCACCGTGCGCGACACGCAGATCACGCGCTCGCCCGACGCCATCACCGCGCTGTAGCGCGACGGCGAGTTGAGCCCGTGCACGGTGGTGACGAAACGCGGCGGCGCGCGCATGCCGCGCAGGGCCAGGCGCGCCAGCCACGCCGGCAGGCGCGAGCGCGCGTGCACGATGTCCACGCCCTCGTGCGCGAACAGCCGGCGCAGCGCCGGCACGTGGCGCAGCGTCAGCGGCGACTTGCGGCCGATGCCGAGGGCGACGTGGACGGCGCCGGTGGCGCGCAGTTCGGGCAGCAGGCGTCCGCCCGCGGAGACGACGAGCGCGCGGTGGCCGTCGCGCACCAGCGCGTCGGCGATCTCGAGGGTGGAACGCTCGACCCCGCCCGCGTCCAGCGCGGGCAGCAGTTGCAGCACGGTCAACCGGCGACCCATGCGCCGGGCGTGCTCAGTCGACCAGGGTGAAGTGCGCCCCGCAGTACGGGCACTGCGCCTGTCCGCCGTCCTGCTCGATCGGCAGGTAGACGCGCGGATGCGAGTTCCACAGGGCCATCGCCGGGGTCGGGCAGCTCAGCGGCAGGTCGGCGCGCCGCACCTCGTAGTGCTGCTGGGTGTTGGCGGGGATGTCCTGCGGAGCGGGCTGGCTCATGGCGGCGGAACGACAGTGACGCGGGGGCGCGCAGTTTAGCAGCCGGGCGCGCGGGGCCGGCGCCGGCGCGGCGGACGCGGGCCGCGCGCTACGCCGGCAGGTCGAACAGCAGCAGGTCGGCCAGCCCGGCGCCGGCGCCGCCCAGCCGCAGCGGGCCGGCTTCGCCGGCGAAGCCGAGCGCGTCGCCCGCGCCCAGCCGGCGCTCGCCGGCCACGGCCTCGCCCTGCGCCACGTGCAACCAGTAGCGCCGGGTCGGGTCCAGCGGCCATTCCACCGCCTCGCCATCGCCCAGCAGCGCGCCGCGCAGCCAGGCCTGCTGGCGGATCGCGAGGCTGCCGTCGCTGCCGTCGGGCGAGGCGAGCGTGGTCCAGCGCGCGCGCCGCTGCGCCGGATCGAACGCGCGCTGCGCGTAGGCCGGCGGCGCGTTCACCCGGTCGGGTTGGATCCAGATCTGCAGGAAGTGCACCGGCGCGTCGCGCGACGCATTGAACTCGCTGTGCTCGATGCCGTGGCCCGCGCTCATCCACTGCAGCTCGCCGGGCCGCAGCTCGCCGCCGTTGCCGGTGCTGTCGCGGTGCGAGAGCGCGCCGGCCAGCACGTAGCTGAGGATTTCCATGTTGGCGTGGCGATGCGGCGGGAAGCCGGCGCCCGGCGCCACGCGGTCCTCGTTGACCACCCGCAGCGGGCCGAAGCCCATCCACGCGGGATCGTGGTAATGCCCGAACGAGAACGTGTGCCGGCTGTCCAGCCAGCCCGCCTGCACGTGGCCGCGCGCGGCCGAGGGACGCTCGACGATCATGGCGTCATCGCGACGGCGCGCCGTCGTCCTTGGGCACGTGCGCCTCGGTGCTGATCGAGAGGGTGATCTCGTCGCTGACGTTGGGCACGAAGGCGGCAATGCCCCAGTCGCTGCGCCTGAGCGTGGCGCTGGCGTCGAAGCCGGCCGATGCGCGTCCGCCCATCGGGTACGGGCCGACCTGGTTGATGGTGACGTCGAGCACCAGCGGGCGGGTCACGCCGTGCAGGGTGAGGTCGCCGGTGACCCTGAGCGCCTTCGGACCGACGCTTTCCACCCGGGTGCTGCGGAAGGTCGCGGTCGGGTAGCGCGCCGCGTCGAAGAAGTCGGCGCTGCGCAGGTGCTCGTCGAGCGCGGGCACGCCGGTGTCGATGCTGGCGACCGGGATCTCGACGGTGATCGAGGATTTCGCCGGGTCGGCGGGGTCGAACTGGAACTGCGCCCTGGCCTCGTCGAAGCGCCCGCTCATGTGGCTGAAGCCGAAGTGGGTCCAGCCGAAGCGCACCTGGGTATGGCGCGGGTCGAGGTCGTAGCGGGTGGGCGCGGCCTGGGCGAGGCCGGCGACGAACAAGGCGGCGAGCAGGAAGAAACGGCGCATCGGCGTGGTCCGTGTGGGGGCGCGGTCGCTCAGGCGATCTCGCAGGCTTCGTCGAACGGCAGGCGCGGGCCGCGCGGATACACGCTGGCGGGGTCGCCCTTGCCGAGGTTGACCAGGAAGTTCGACTGGATCCTGGTGCCGGCGAAGAAGGCCGCGTCGACCCTGGCGCGGTCGAAGCCGGACATCGGCCCGCAGTCCAGGCCGAGCGCGCGCGCCGCGAGGATCAGGTAGGCGCCCTGCAGGCTGCTGCTGCGCAGCGCGGCGCGGTAGAGCTCTTCTTCCGGCGCGTCGGCGAACCACGGCCGCGCGTCGGTGTGCGGGAACAGCACCGGCAGCTTGTCGTAGAAGGCCATGTCGTAGCCGACGATCACCGTGCACGGCGCGGCCATGGTCTTGGCGTAGTTGCCCTTGTCGAGGGCGGGACCGAGCCTGGCCTTGCCCTCGGCCGAACGCACGAACACGAAACGCGCGGGGCAGGTGTTGGTCTGGGTGGGACCGAACTTCAGCAGGTCGTACAGGCGGTGCAGCAGCGCGTCGTCGACCTCGCCGGTGAAGGCGTTGTAGGTGCGCGCCTGGCGGAACAGCACGTCCAGCGCGTGCGGGTCGAGCGGCTGGAAGCCGGATGCGGCCGGATCGGTCATGGCGGTCCTGGATGCAACGGTGGACGCGCAGTGTAGAGTGTCGCGCGGCAGGCAACACCCAAGCGTCCCGGAACGGTTTGGTCCCCTCGATGGAACGAGTCGCGCCTCCCGCCGCCAGCGTGTGGTCCCTCAGCGACGACCGGGCCGGCAACCGCCGCCAGGCGGAAGCGCTGGCGGACGCGCTCGCCGTCGGCCCGGTGGCCACGCGGGTGCTGGCGCCGCGCGCGCCCTGGCGCTGGCTGGCGCCGTTCCGCGCGCCGGGGTGCAGGCGGGCGTTCGGTGGCGCGTTCGCGCAGGCGCTGGCCCACCCTCCCGCGCTCGCGGTGGGGTGCGGCCGGCAGGCCGCGCTGGCCACCCGGCTGCTGCGCGCGGCCGGTGCGCGCTGCGTGCAGATCCTGGATCCGCGCGCCCCGCCCGACCTGTGGGACCTACTGGTGGTGCCCGAGCACGACGCCGTGCGCGGGCCGAACGTGCTGACCATGCTCGGCAGCCTCAACCCGGTCGACGACACCTGGCTGGCGGCGGCGCGTACCGCCTTCCCGGCGTTCGCGATCCTGCCGCGCCCGCGCATCGCCCTGCTGCTCGGCGGCAGCAGCCGCCAGTTCGACTTCGACCTGCAGGCCTTCGACGAACTCGCCGACCAGCTCGCGCGCCTGCTGGTGCAGACCGGCGGCAGCCTGCTGGCCACCACCTCGAGGCGCACGCCGGCGGCGATCGCCGCGCAGCTGCCGGCGCGCTTCGGCGACGTGCCCGGGGTGCGCTGGCGCGGCGAGGACGACGGGCCCAATCCCTATGCCGGCCTGCTCGCCTGGGCCGACCGCATCGTGTGCACGCCCGATTCGGTGAACATGCTGTCGGAAGCCTGCGCCACGCGCACGCCGGTGCAGGTGTTCGCGATGGACGCGGTGGTCGGGCGCCTGCAGTACTTCCTCGACACCCTGCAGGCGCGCGACCGCGTGCGCCCGGGCGGGGGGGTGTTGCACGACGGGGGGGCCACGCCGCGGCGCGAGACCGCGCGCACCCCCCCGGACGTGGGCGCGCGGCGCGGGGGGGCCCGGGGGGGCCGCGGCCCCCC
>JBQCFN010000127.1:0-7284 GCA_051959035.1 Lysobacteraceae bacterium
CGCGCTGATCGCCTCGGCGCGCCGTTACGACGCGGGACACCCCGACCTGCCCGACAGCGAGGCGCGCCTGGCCGCCGCGCGCGAGCACGCGCGCCGGCAGGCCGAGTCGGACCTGCGCCGCGGTCGCCTCGTGCAGGCGGCCGATCGCTGGCGCACCTTGCTGCAGTTCGATCCGGGCGACGCCGGCGCGCGTCGCGGACTCGACCGCGTGGCCGCCGCGTGGGCCCGCCGCGCCACCCAGGCGGCCGCCGATTTCCGCTTCGCCGAGGCCGAGGCCGCGCTCGCGCAGGCGAAGACGCTGGCCCCGGGCGACGCGGTGGTCGCGGACGCCGGCCGGCGGATCGTGCGCGCGCGCCAGGCCCAGGCGCGGCTGGGCACGCCGGCCTCGCCGGCCGAGCGCGCGCGCCGCGTGCGCCGGCTGCTGGTTGAAGCGGCGGCGGCGGAAGCGCGCGGCGACCTGCTGGCGCCGCCCGGCGACAGCGCCTTCGACAAGCTGCGCGCGGCGCGCGCGCTGGCGCCGCGCGATCCCGCGGTCGCCGCCGCCAGTGCGCGCTTGCTGCCGGTCGCGCGCGAGTGCTTCGAGCGCGAACTGCGCGGCAACAACCTGGTGCGCGCGCAGGCCTGCCTGGACGCGTGGGCCACGCTGGAGGGCGCGGGCGCCGTGCGCGCGCCGCGCCAGCGGCTGGCGCGGCGCTGGATCGCGGTGGGCGAGGAGCGCCTGGGCGCGGGCGAACTGGACGCCGCGCAGCGCGCGCTGCTCGCCGCGCGCGGGCTCGACCCCGAGGCGCCGGGACTGGCGGCGTTCGCGGAGCGGGTGCGCGTCGCCTCTGCCGGGCGCTGATTCAGTCGAGGAACAGCCGGCGCACGGTGTCGCGCGCGGCGTCCAGCGAGAAGTGGCGCTGCACGTTGGCCAGGCCGTTGCGGGACAGCCGCTGCCACAGCGCTGCGTCGCCGTGCAGCCGGACCACCGCGTCGGCGAAGGCCGCGGCCTGGTCCGCCACCAGCACGTCCTCGCCATCGACGAGATGCATGCCCTCCACCGCGCAGGTGGTCGCGACCACCGGCTGTCCGTGCGCCATGCTGAGGTTGACCTTGCCCTTGACGCCCGCGCCGTAGCGCAGCGGCGCCACCGCGACCCGGCAGCCGTCCATGGAGGGCGCGATGTCCGGTACGTGCCCATGCACGCGCACGCCCGCGCTGCCGGCCAGCGCGGCGATCTCCGGTGGCACGTCGCCGCCGATGCAATGGAAGACCACGCCGGGCAACCGCGCGCGCACCAGCGGCCAGACGTCGCGCACGAACCATTGCACCGCGTCGATGTTCGGCGGATGCCGGAAGCCACCCACGAACACGACGTCGCGGCGCTCCGCGAACGGCAGTCCCGGGCCGGCCACCTCGTGCAGGTTGGACAGCACCTCCACCCGGGCCGAAGGCGCGTCCACGGCGAGCAGCCGGCGCTCCTGCTCGCTGACCACGAGGGTGGTGTCCGCCTGCGCGACCACGGCCAGCTCGCGCTCGCGGGTTCGCGCCGCGGCGCGCAGCAGCGCGGCGTCGCCGGCCAGCTCCGCCGCGCGCTGCTCGCGCAGGTAATGCAGGTCGACGCTGTCGAACAGCAGCCGCGCCTGCGGGGCGTGCCGGCGCAGCAGCGGCAGGAACTCGCTGGCCACGTAGTGGCGCGCGACCAGCACCCGCTGGAAGCGCGCCCCGTGCTCGGCCAGCCAGGCGGGAGCGCGCCTGGCGAACGGCGCGTACCAGGTTTCCACGCCCAGTTGCTGCAGCGCCTCGGTATGGCGGCCGTCATGCCCGCGGTTGGCCGGCAGGAACACCACGTGCGCATCCTGGTCGCGCAGCAGGCGCATCAGGTTCACCAGCCGCAGCGAACCGGAGTCGCGGTCCGGCCGCGGGGTCAGGGCATCGATGACCAGCACCTGGCGCTGGCGGCGATGCAGCAGCGCCGGCGTCGGCACGCTGCCGGGCGGAAGCTGGCGGACCAGGTCGTCGCGCCAGCGCTCGGCGAACACGCCGCGGTTGCGCACCTGGTAGGCCTTGGTCCCGCTGCCGGTGTCGGTGCCCGAGGTCGCGCCTTCGTCGTGCACCACGCGCGCGGCCGGCTGGTACAGCACGCGGCGGCCGGCGGCGCGCGCGGCGAAGGCCAGGTCGGTGTCCTCGTAGTAGGCGGGCGCATAGCGCGCGGCGAAGCCGCCGAGCGCCTCGAACAGCGACCGCGGCACGGCGATCGCCGCGCCGCTCGCATAGTCGGCCTCGCGCAGGTAGCCGTAGCGCGGGTCCGCGGGCGACCCGTGGCGGCCGTAGTTCCATCCGCTGCCGTCGGCGAACACCACGCCGCCGGCCTCCTGCAGCCGTCCGTCCGGATAGAGCAGCTGCGCGCCGACCACGCCGGCGTCGGGATGGCGGTCGAAGGTCGCCAGCAGCGCATCCAGCCAGCCGGGCTGCGGCACGGTGTCGTTGTTGAGGAACACCAGCACCTTGCCGCGCGCCAGCCGCGCGCCATCGTTGCAGGCGGCGATGAAGCCGCCGTTCGCCGCGCGGCGGTGGTAGCGCAGGCCCGCCACCCGCGGCAGTGCGTCGACCGTCGCATCGCGCGATCCGTCGTCGACGACCACCACCTCGAAGGCGGCGGCGGGCGGATGCGCGGCCAGCGCGCGCAGGCAGGCGAGCGTATGCGCGAACTGGTCGAACACCGGGATGACGATGCTGGCGACCGGCTCTTCCGAGGTCGCCAGCGAGAATGGCGCGAACGGATCGGGCGCGGGCCGGAACAGCACGGGCCGCTGCGCCGCGGGCAACGGCCGCAAGTGCACCCGCGCGCGTTCCCAGCTGCCACGCCAGCCGCGCGTGCGCAGGCTGAGCAGGCCGCGACGGGCCAGGCCGAGCGCGCTGGCGCACAGGAAACGCGCATCGGCCAGGGACAACGGCATGGCGGGCGGAACTCCGGCTGACTGGGGCGGTCGGACCGCCGGCAGCCCGCCACGGTCCGCGCGGGGGGTTGCGCTAGACTCGCTGCTCCCCTGGCACGCGCCTGCATTGTCGCATTCGATGGATGCGTGCGCCGCGTGGCCGGCGGCCCGCCCACACGAGATCCTATGGCCCGCATCGACTACGACGAAGACGCCCCCGGCGCGCGCTCCGCGCAGCCGTGGCGGCGGCGGCGGATCACCAGGGGCCAGGCCGCGATCGGCCTCGGGCGCGGTTTCCTGGTCCCGTACACGCTGTACCTCAACCACCAGGTCGGCGAGCGCTTCGGCCAGTTGCGCTGGCAGATCCCGACCCGGGTCTACGCGCGCCCGCTGCAGCTGCAGCCCGGCCTGGCGATGGATGCCGCGACCCTGAAGACCGAGCTCGACGCCGCCGCCTATCGCGACGACGGCCGTGGCGAGCGGCCCGGCACCTACGCGCACGATGGCGCGCGCTGGCGCATCGCCAGCCGCGGCTTCAACGACGTCGACGGGCCGGTCGCGCCCAGCCGCATCGAGGTGACGCTGTCCGGCGGCCGCGTCGACGGGGTGCGCGACCTGCCTCGCCGGCGCGCGCTCGAGCGCGTGCGCCTGGATCCGGCGCGCATCGCCACGCTGTACGGGCAGAAGCAGGAAGAGCGCCGGCTGGTGCGCATCGAGGAGGTGCCGGAGCTGCTGGTCACCGGGCTGCAGGCAGTCGAGGACCGCGATTTCGCCCACCACCACGGCATCGATGTGTCCGGCATGCTGCGCGCCGCCTTCGTCAACCTGAAGTCGGGCGAGACGCGCCAGGGCGCGAGCACGCTGACCCAGCAGCTGGCGCGCAGCGGCCTGCTCGGGATCGGCCAGGAGCAGACCTTCAGCCGCAAGTTCAAGGAAATCCTGTACGCGCTGCTGCTGGAGGCGCGCTACGACAAGAAGACCATCCTCGAGACCTACCTCAACCAGGTCTACCTCGGCCAGCGCGGCTCCCAGGAGATCCGCGGCGTGGCCGCCGGCGCCGAATACTGGTTCGGCCGCGACCTGCGCGACCTGTCGACCGAGCAGGTCGCGCTGCTGGTCGGCATCATCCGCGGGCCGTCCTACTACGACCCCCGCCGCAACCCGGAGCGCGCGCTCGCGCGGCGCAACTTCGCCCTGGCCAAGTTCCACGAGACCGGCCTCATCGGCGACGCCGAGTACGCGCGCGCGGTGAAGGCGCCGCTCAACATCACCAGCGCGCCCGGCAGCCTCGCCGCCAACCGTTTCCCGGCCTACGTCGACCTGGTGCGCCGCCAGCTAGCGCGCGACTACCCGTCCGACGCGCTGCAGGGCGCCGGCCTGACGGTGATGACCGCGATGTCGCCCGCCGCGCAGGCCTACGCCGAGGGCGCGGTGAGCAAGACCCTGAAGGCGCTGGATTCGAAGAAGCGTCCGCCGCTGCAGGCCGGCGTGATCGTCACCGACGTGCACGACGGCGAGGTGCGCGCGGTGGTCGGCAGCCGCAGCTTCGCCGAGCCCGGCTTCAACCGTGCGGTGGAGGCCAGGCGCCCGGTCGGCTCGCTGCTCAAGCCCTTCGTCTACCTGCTGGCGCTGGCGCAGCCGTCGAAGTGGTCGCTGGCGAGCTGGGTGGACGATTCGCCGCTCACCATCACCCTCGACAACGGCAGGCGCTGGTCGCCGGGCAACGCCGAAGGCCGCAGCCACGGCACCGTGCGCCTGGTCGACGCGCTGGCGCATTCCTGGAACATCGCCACGGTGCGGGTGGGCATGCAGGTCGGGCCCGAGCGCCTGGCCGAGCTGGTCCGCACGCTGGCCGGCATCGACGCGAAGGCCAATCCATCGCTGATCCTCGGCGCGGTCGATCAGAGCCCGTACGCGATGGCGCAGCTGTACCAGTTCCTCGCTTCCGACGGCGAGATCCAGCCGCTGCACGCGGTGCGCGGCGTGCTCGACGCCAGCGGCAAGGCGCTCAACCGCTACGACAAGGCGCCGGCGCCGGCGCAGGAAGGCGATGCGATCGCCGCGCGACTGATCACGGTCGCGCTGCAGCAGGCGGTCGTCGGCGGCACCGGCCGCCAGCTGATCGCCGACGGCCTCGGCCGGCTCAACCCGGCCGGCAAGACCGGCACCAGCAACGATGCGCGCGACAGCTGGTTCGCCGGCTGGACCGGCGACCACCTCGCGGTGGTCTGGGTGGGCAACGACCAGAACGCGCCGACCGGCCTGTACGGCGCGGCCGGCGGCATGCGGGTGTGGTCGAACCTGTTCGCGCGGCTGCCGAGCGCGCCGCTGCAGGTGTCGGGCAAGGGCCTCGACTGGCAGTGGGTGGTGGATTCGAACAGCACCGACGCCGATTGCCCGGACGCGCGCCGCTTCGCCTTCGTCGCCGGCTTCGCGCCCGCGTACCAGCCGTGCGACTGGGCCCAGCCGGTGCCCGAGGACGGCACCGAACCGCTCGACCAGGACGACGCGCAGGCCAGCGCCGGCGAAGCGCCGCGGCGCGGCTGGCGCGACTGGTTCGGGCTCGGCAACCGCAACCCGCCGCAGCCCGCGCCCGCGCAGCCGGCCCCCGCGCAGCCCGCGCCGGCCCCCGCGCCGCCGCCGCCGGGGCAGCACTGATGCGCCGGCTCGCCGCGCTCGCGCCGGTGCTGCTGCTCGCGGCGTGCGCGAGTGCGCCATCGTCGCCGCCGCCGGCCGCGCTCACCAGCGCGACGCCCGAGCAGCAGGTGGCCGGCATCCGCGCCGCGGCCGGCCGCGATCCGGACGAGCTCGCCGTGCAGCCGCTGCGCGATCCGCAGGTCGAGGACCTGCGCGAGCAGGCCGCACGGCTGGAAACCCAGCACCGCTACGCCGACCAGGCCGCCGCGCTCGACCGCGCGCTCGCGCTCGCGCCCGACGATCCCGCGCTGCTGCAGGAGCGCGCGGAGGCCGCCCTGCTGCTGCATGACCCCGCCACCGCCGAACGCCTCGCCCGCGAGGCCGAAGCCAAGGGCGCGCACGTCGGCCCGCTGTGCCGCCGCCACTGGGCGACCGTCGAACAGGCGCGCCTGCTCGCTGGCGACGCCCCGGGCGCCGCCGACGCGAAGGCGCGCATCGCCGCCTGCACGGTCGCGCCGCCGCCCCGCTACTGACCTCCGATGTCCGAACTCACCGCCCGCACCCGCGCGGCGCTCGAGGCCGGCGGCGCGCTGGCCGAGGCCATGCCCGCTTTCGTGCCGCGCGCCGCGCAGCAGCGCCTCGCCGACGCGATCGCCGCCGCGTTCGACGAGCGCGGCGTGCTGCTGGCCGAGGCCGGCACCGGCACCGGCAAGACCTACGCCTACCTGGTGCCCGCGCTGCTGTCGGGCATGAAGACCATCGTCAGCACCGGCACCAAGGCGCTGCAGGACCAGCTCTACCACCGCGACCTGCCGCGCGTGCGCGACGCGCTCGGCATCGGCCTGAAGAGCGCGCTGCTGAAGGGCCGCGCGAACTACCTGTGCCGCTACCGCATGGAGCAGGCCAAGGGCGAGCCCCTGTCGTCGAAGGGCGTGTTCGCCAACCGCGAGCAGGCCGCGCAGTTCCAGCGCATCGTGGCCTGGTCCGGGCGCACCCTGCAGGGCGACCTGTCCGAGCTCGACCTGCCGGAAGACACGCCGGTGCTGCCGCTGGTCACCTCGACCGCCGACAACTGCCTCGGCAGCGAGTGCCCGTTCTGGTCCGAGTGCTTCGTGGTGCAGGCGCGCGCCCGCGCGCAGGCGGCGGACCTCGTCGTGGTCAACCACCACCTGCTGCTCGCCGACCTCGCGCTCAAGCAGGAAGGCTTCGGCGAGATCCTGCCCGGCGCGCAGGCCTTCGTGGTCGACGAGGCGCACCAGCTGCCGGAGCTCGCCGCGCAGTTCTTCGGCGAAGGCCTGGGCGCGCGGCCGCTGGTCGAGCTGGCGCGCGACGCGATCGCCGAATGCAAGGGCGTCACCGGCGCGCTCGCCAGCGTGCAGCCGGTGGCGTCGCAGCTGGAACATGCCACCCGCGCGCTGCGCGCGGCGATGGACACCCTGCCGGTGCGCGGCACCCGCCGGCGGGCGCTGGACGTCGCCGGGGTGGGCGAGGCGCTGCGGGAGCTGGCGGACGCGCTGGCGCGCTTCGCGGCGGCGATGGAAGGCCTGCGCGACGCCGCGCCCGGCTTCGACAGCTGCCTGGCGCGGGCGCAGGAATTCGGGCGGCGGCTGGCGCGCTGGATCGGGTGGGCGCTGGAGGAAAGGGGGTCAGACGAAAGAGACGAAAGGGGGTCAGGTTCACTTTCCCCGGCGAGCGCCGAGGCGGATGCCAGCACGGCGGAAAGTGAACC
>JBQCFN010000128.1:0-9150 GCA_051959035.1 Lysobacteraceae bacterium
GGCGGCGATCGCGGCGTGGCCGACGCCGACCGCGATCTGGTTGAGCGCGCTGACCACGTCGCCAATCGCGTACAGGCCGTCGACGCTGGTCTGCTGGTGGCGGTCGGTGACGAGGTTGCCGTCCTCGTCGCAGCGCGCGCCCAGCGCCGTGGCCAGTTGCGACTGGGCGACGCCGCCAAGCACCGGATAGACCACGTCGTAGGCGCGCGTATCGCCATCGGCGAAGGTCATGGTGCAGCCGTCGCGGGTGCAGGCCAGCGCCCGTGGCACCGGCAGCACGCGCACGCCGGCGTCGCGCGCCAGCGCCGCGCAATCCGGCCCCGGCGTGCCGGCCACGCTGGGCACGGCGTCGACCGCGCGCGAGAACGTGCGCAGGAAGGCCGCATGGCGGATCGCCTCGTCCACCGGCGCATACACCGCGATGCGCTCGTCGCTGGCCTCGTAGGCGTCGCACACCGCGCACAGGCGCAGCGCGCCGGCGTCGATCGCGGCTTCCCACGGCTCGGCGACGTCGCCGGTGCCGGGCATGCGGTCGACGATGCCGGTGGCGAGGATCACGCAGCGCGCGCGCCAGGCGCGCCCGCCTCCGGCTTGCGCGGAGAAGCCGCCCCCGTCGCGCGCGAGCCGCGCGACGCAGGCCTGCTCCACCTCGACGCCATAGGCCTGCGCCTGCGCGCGCAGGCGCTCGAGCAGGCGCTCCCCGCTGACACCGAGCGGGAAGCCCGGGCAGTTGTGGCTGGTCGGGATCCAGCGCGCGCGGCTGTTGCCGGCGTCCACCACCGCGATCCGGCGGCGGAAGCGCGCCAGGTAGGTGGCGGCGACCAGCCCGGCCGGGCCGGCGCCGACGACCAGGCAATCGAGCGGTGGTGGCGGGGCGGGCACGCGGCGCAGTCTCGCCGCGCCGCGCTCACGCCGGCGTGAGCGTCAGCGGCCGGGACCGACGTCGATGAACTGCAGGAACTCGGCGCGGGTGCGCGCGTCCTCGCGGAAGCTGCCGAGCATCTTGGAGGTCACCATGCTCACCCCGCGCTTGTGCACGCCGCGGGTGGTCATGCATTCGTGGCTCGCCTCGATCACCACGCCGACCCCGCGCGGGCGCAACACGCGCTCGATGCAGTCGGCGATCTGCGCGGTCATCTTCTCCTGCACCTGGAAGCGACGCGCGAACGCATCCACCACGCGCGCGAGCTTGCTGATGCCCACCACCTTGCCGTCGGGCAGGTAGCCGACGTGCGCCTTGCCGATGATCGGCGCCATGTGGTGCTCGCAGTGGCTTTCGAACTCGATGTCGCGCAGCACGATCAGCTCGTCGTAGCCCTCGACTTCCTCGAAGGTGCGCTGCAGGTAGTCGTCGGGGTCGAGCGTGTAGCCGCTGAACCAGTCGCGGTAGGCCCGGGCGACGCGCTTGGGCGTGTCGAGCAGGCCTTCGCGCGCGGGATCCTCGCCGGCCCAGCGCAGCAGCGTGCGGATCGCCTCCTCGGCGGCCTGCGCGGTGACGGGCGCATCGTCCGGCGGCGCGGTCGGCGCGGTGGAGGGAATCGGCGGCAGCGAGGCGCTCATGCGCGGCGGTCCTGGCGGGCCCCGGGGCGCGGGGCGGGGGCGCATCCTACCAAGCGCGCCGCGCGCGACCCGAGGCGCGCATGTGCAAAGCCCGGCTCAGTGCGCGCGCGCGTCGCCGGATCGGCCGGCGCGGGCGTCGTCCAGTGACTGCCAGGCGTGCGCCACCGCGTGCCGCGCGTGCTGCCACGGCAGCCGCGAGCCGAAGCGCGCGTTGGCCTCCCAGCCGCCCTGCAGCTGGCTGTCCACCGCGTCCAGCGCCTGGCCCTGGAAGCGGTCGTGGGTGTCCAGGCCATAGCGGTAGGCGGGGGCGTAGTCGTGCCAGCTGTGGCCTTCGACGTAGTACGGCATGGTGTGGAAGATCTGCTGGAAGTGGCCGAGGTCGTCGCGGCGGTCGGCCGCCTCGGAGGCACGGTCGCCCCAGACCGCGCCGAGCGCGCCGCCGGCGGCCGCGCCGACCGCGAGGCCCGGCACGCCCGCGACCACCGCGCCCAGCGCCGCGCCGGCGGCGCCACCGGCCAGGGCCGCGCTGCCCGCGCCGAGGATGTGGTCCTTCTTCAGCGTGCTCATGGCCTGGCTCCGCGTCGGTAGGTCGGCTCGACGCTACGACGGCGGCCGTTGAAGGCCGGTGAAGCGCGCGTGCAATCGGCCGCGTTGCATTGCCGCCGCGGTCGCTCAGCCGAACGCCTGCTCGAGGATGTCGTAGCCGGCGTCGCGCATGCCGAGCGCGGCGTAGGTGCGCCGCGCGGCGGCGTTGCCGCGTTCGACGTACAGGCGCAGGCCGACCACGCCCGGCGTGGCCCGCGCCAGCGCCTCGACATGCCGGTACAGCGCGGCGTACACGCCGCGGCGGCGATGGTCCTCCGCCACGTACACGCTCTGGATCCACCACCAGTCGCCGTTGCGCCAGTCGCTCCATTCGCTGGTGAGCATCAGCGTGCCGACCGCGACGCCGAGCGTCTCGTGCCCCGCCACCGGCGCGTCCTGCATGGCGAGGAAGTAGCGCGCGCGCGCCGGGTCGGCGATGCCGGCGGCGACGCCCGCGAGCACGGTGTCCGGATCCAGCTGCTTGTGTTCGGTTTCCCACGCCATCGCCCGCGCCCATTGCGCGAGCAGCGGCGCATCGGCGGCGGTGGCGGAACGGATGCGGTAGTCGGCCATGCAACCCTTCGCCCGTTGTCCTGTAGGAGCGGCTTGCAGCCGCGAGCTCTTGCCTTGCCTCGCCGGATGATCAACGGCGCGCCGTTGCGCATCCGGAGGGCCTTGCGCATCGTCTTTGCCGGCGCAGGCGGCCACGCCCCGTCACTGCGTCGCGATCACCCCGCAGGCGATGCGCGCCCCGCTGTTCCCCGACGGCTGCGAGCGGTAGTCGTCCGGTGCGGCGTGCACGACCAGCGCGCGACCGAGGATGTCGGTGCGCGGATCGCCGCCGAGGCTGACGCCGCCGACGTGCGCGTCCACGTGCGCCACGCCGCGGCCGTCGGCGACCAGGTTGTCGATGTCGCCGGCATGGTGCGGGCCCGCATGCGCGTTGCCGTGGGCAGTGCCAGCCGGATTGAAGTGGCCGCCCGCGCTGGACGCATCGGCCGCGCCGCAGTCGCCGGTCTCATGGACATGGAAGCCGTGGGTGCTGCCGGGCGCGAGCCCGCCGAGCTCGCCGCGGATGTGCACGCCGCCGGCCATCGCCACCAGGGTGAGCCGGCCGCTGACCAGCGAGCCGGACGCGGGCGCGACGTTGGCCACGGCCTGCGCGACCGGCGCGTGCGGCGCCGCCTGCGGTGGCGTGGCCGCGGGCGAGGCCGCCGTCGCGGCAGGCGGCGCGGGCGGCGGCGCCGACGCACAGCCGGCAAGCACGGCAGTGGCGAAGAGGGCGAAAGTGGCGTGGCGCATCACGGAGCACTCCTTCTCGCGACGGAACGCGCACCTTACCCCTCCCGCGCAAACGCGGTGAAGCCTCCCGTGCGGGAGCGGCCCGTGGCCGCGGGCTCCTGCCCTCACCGGCCACGTCCGCGCATTGCACTGGCGCGGCCGTGCCGTTCGCCGGGCGGGTGGCCGTTGGCAGCTCGCGGCTGCAAGCCGCTGTGCATGAAGCGGGGCTTACCGCCGCGGTTTGCGCGCGCCGAGCTTGCGGGTGACGGTGTTGCGGCCGAGGCCGAGCAGTGTCGCGGCCTCGCTGCGATGGCCCTGGGACTGCGCGAGCGCGACGTCCAGCAGCACGCGGTCCAGCCGCGCGCGCGCCTCGGCGTGCAGCGCGCGCTCGCCCCCGGCCAGGCGCGCGCGCGCCCAGGTCGCGAGCGCCTGCTCCCAGTCGCTGCCGCCGCCACCGGCATGCGCGGTGGCGGCGCCGAGCGCCTCGTCGACATCGGCCTGCGTGATCGTGTCGCCCGGCGCGAGCGCGGCGAGGCGCCAGCACAGGTTCTCCAGCTCGCGCACGTTGCCGGGCCAGGCGTGCTCGCGCAGGCGCGCGAGCGCGGCATGGGCGAAGCGCTTGGGCGGCGTGCCCAGCCGCTGCGCGGCGACCGCCAGGAAGCGCGCGGCCAGCAGCGGCACGTCCTCGCCGCGCTCGCGCAGCGGCGGCAGGCGCAGCCGCACCACGTCGAGGCGGTGCAGCAGGTCGGCGCGGAAGCGGCCCTGCTCGACCAGCGTTTCCAGCGGCTGGTGGGTGGCGGCGACGACGCGCACGTCCACCCGGATCAGCTCGCGCCCGCCGACGCGGAAGAATTCGCCCTCCGCCAGCACGCGCAGCAGCCGCGTCTGCAACGGCAGCGGCATGTCGCCGATCTCGTCGAGGAACAGGGTGCCGCCGTCGGCCTGCTCGAAGCGGCCGACGTGGCGCCGGGTCGCGCCGGTGAACGCACCGGCCTCGTGGCCGAACAGTTCGCTTTCCAGCAGCTCGGCCGGGATCGCCGCGGTGTTGAGGGCGACGAACGGGCGCGCCGCGCGCGGCGATTCGCGGTGCAGCGCGCGCGCGACCAGTTCCTTGCCGGTGCCGGTCTCGCCGGTGACGAGCACGTTGAGCGGCGCCTGCGCGAGCCGGCCGATGCTGCGGAACAGGGTGCGCATCGCCGGCGTGCTGCCGACCAGCTCGCCCGCGTGCGCGGGTTCGCCCGCCACCGGCGTGGCGGGCTCCGCGCCGTCCGCGCGCGCATCGGCGAGCACGCGCTCGGCCAGCGCGACCGCGTCGTCGAGGTCGAACGGCTTGGACAGGAATTCCTGCGCGCCGCCGCGGAACGCGCCGGCGGTGCTGGCGACGTCGGTGTAGGCGCTCATCACCACCACCGGCAGCCGCGGCAGCCGCGCCTTGAGCTTGTCGAGCAGGACGAGGCCGTCGTCGCCCGGCATGCGCACGTCGGTGAAGATCAGGTCGGGCAGCGCGGCGTCCTCGCGCGTGCGCAGCGCGGCGAGCGCGTCGGCGGCATTGCCGAACGCGTCCACCGCGTGACCGGCATCGCGCAGCGCGGTGGCGAGCACGAAGCGCACCGCGCGATCGTCGTCGACCACCCAGATGCGCGCCGGCTCAGCCATCGGCGTGCTCCGTCGCGGAGTCCTGCGCCAGCGGCAGCAGCAGGGTGAACACGGTGTGGCCCGGGCGCGAGCGGTAGGCGAGCGAGCCGCCATGCTCGCGCGCGACCTGCTGGGCGAGCGCGAGGCCGAGGCCGCTGCCTTCGGCGCGCCCGCTCACCAACGGCAGGAAGATGCGCTCGGCCAGCGACTCGGGCACGCCGCGGCCGTCGTCGACGATCTCCAGCCGCAGCGCCAGCGGCACCAGCGCCTCGCCGATGCGCAGGCCGTGCTCGGCGCGGGTGCGCAGGCTCACGTTGGCGGCGCCCGCCTCGATCGCGTTGCGCACGAGGTTCCACGCCGCCTGGGTCAGGCGGTCGAAGTCGCCGGGGAATTCCGGCAGCGAGGGGTCGTAGTCGCGCGCCAGCCGCACCGCCCAGCCGGCGTCGCTCTCGGCCAGGCGCAGCACGCGCTCGAGCACCGCGTGGATGTTGAGCGGCTCGGGCGCGCGCGGCGGCGCCGGCACCAGCAGGCGGTCGAGCAGCGCGGCCAGGCGCCCGACCTCGGCCTCGATCAGGCCGGTCAGCTCGCGCGACTGCGGATCCTCGCTGCGGCGCGCGAGCAGCTGCGCCGCGCCCTTCAGCCCGGCGAGCGGATTGCGCAGTTCGTGGGCGAGGCCCTTGAGCGCGGCCGACAGCGCAGAGGGCAGCGCGACCGCCGGGTCCTCGCCGGGGAACTCGGCGACCGGGTGCGCCTCCAGCAGCCAGCCGCCGTCGTCGGCGTCGCGGCCGAGGTAGAGGTCGGCGTAGCGCGGCGCCTCGGTGCCGGGGAAGGCCACCGCGACGCGGCGCAGCCGCAGCGGCGCGGCCCCCTGCGCCAGCGCGCGCGCCAGCCCGTCGCCATCCACCTCCAGCGCCGCCAGCGGCAGCCCCGGCAGGCGCCGCGCGCTCACCCCCAGCCAGCGGGCGAAGGCCGGATTGCCGCCGCGCAGCCGCCCGTCGGGGTCCGCCCAGGCGACCGGGGTGTCGAGGCTGTCGAGGTCGGGAGGCCAGGCCATTGCACCATCGTAGTGCAATGGCCTGGCGATGGCTCATCGGCGGACGAAGGCGATCCGGCGCACGCCCGCGTTGCGCGCCAGCGCGAGCACGCGGGCGACGTCGCCGTAGTCCGCATCGGCGTTCGCATCGATGCGCAGCAGCGGCGCGCGCGCGGCGTCCGCCTGCGCGATGCCGTCCAGCAACGACGGCAGGCGGGCGAGCGAGGCCGGCACGCCATTCCAGGTCACGCCGCCGGCGGCGTCGATGCGCAGGTCGCCCGGCGCCGGCGGCGTGGCGGTCGCGGGCGGCGCCGCCTGCGGCAGGTCGAGTGGAATGCGCCGGGTCAATACCGGCGCCGCCACCATGAAGATCACCAGCAGGACCAGCATCACGTCGACCAGCGGCGTGATGTTCATCTCGGCGACGCTGCGCTGCGACGGGTTGGTTGCGAACGGCATGGCACACCTCCTTGCGCGAGGGTCGGCTTCGACGCTACGCCGCGCCCGCGACGGCCGGCAAGCGGCCGTGCACGGCGGCCGACGAGCGGCCGTGGCCCGCCGGCGGCCGGGCGCACACCGGCGCGCTGAACCTTCGCCGCCGCCGCGAGCCTCACTCCGCATTGAAGCCGCCGCGCGTCCAATGCGGCCAATACGCAAGGGCCCCAGCATGTACCGCATCACGCCCGACTTCGACGCCGGCATCATCCAGGCGACCGCCAGCGGCGCGATCCTGCAGGCACCCGAATGCCAGCGCCTGTTCGACGCGGTCGACGAGGCCGTGCAGCTCACCGGCATCCATTGCGTGCTGCTGGAAGTGGCCGCGGACCACGCGATCAGCGAGCCGTTCAACGACAAGCTGCGGCTCGCCAACCGGCTGGTCAACGATCCCACGCTCGCGCATACCCGCTTCGCCTACGTGCCCACGCAGGGCGCCGACATCGATCCGGTGGTGGAAAAGCTGGCGCGGGCGAAAGGCTTCCAGGGCCGGCGCTTCGACGACCGCGCCAGCGCGCTCGCGTGGCTGGCCGGCGCGGGCTCGCCATGCCTGCCGGAGCACGAGCGGCCGCACGGCACGCACTGAACGACGGCGGATCCATCGCCGCACCCCAACCGTGCACGGCGCCGCGCGGGAACGACGATCGTACCGCCAGAGCGCTGACCCGGCGGTCCAATGGGGAAAAAAAGAGGCCCGCTCGCGCGGGCCTCTCGTGCGACCGGTGCGCGGATCAGATCGTGTAGTACATCTGGTACTCGAGCGGATGCGTCGCCGCGCGGAACGCGGTGACTTCCTTCATCTTCAACGCGATGTACGCATCGATGAAGTCGTCGGTGAACACGCCGCCGGCCTTGAGGAACTCGCGGTCCTTGTCGAGCGCTTCCAGCGCCTGGTCCAGCGAGTGGCACACGGTCGGGATGTTCTTTTCCTCTTCCGGCGGCAGGTCGTACAGGTCCTTGTCGCTCGGCGCGCCCGGGTCGATCTGGTTGCGGATGCCGTCCAGGCCCGCCATCAGCAGCGCGGCGAAGGTCAGGTAGCCGGACTGCATCGGGTCGGGGAAGCGGATCTCGATGCGGCGCGCCTTGGGGTTGGCGACGTACGGGATGCGGCAGGACGCCGAGCGGTTGGACGCCGAGTAGGCCAGCATCACCGGCGCCTCGAAGCCCGGCACCAGGCGCTTGTACGAGTTCGTCGTCGAGTTCGCGAACGCGTTGATCGCGCGCGCGTGCTTGAAGATGCCGCCGATGTACCACAACGCCGTCTGCGACAGGCCGCCGTAGCCGTCGCCGGAGAACAGGTTGCTGCCGCCCTTGGCCAGCGACATGTGCACGTGCATGCCGCTGCCGTTGTCCCCGACGATCGGCTTGGGCATGAAGGTCGCGGTCTTGCCGTTGCGGAAGGCGACGTTCTTGATGATGTACTTCAGGGTGAGCAGGTCGTCGGCCTTCTTCACCAGGGTGTCGAAGCGGGTGCCGATCTCGCACTGGCCGGCGTTGGCCACCTCGTGGTGGTGCACCTCGACCTCGATGCCGACCTGCTGCAGCGTCCTGCACATCTCGGCGCGGATGTCGTGCAGCGAATCCAGCGGCGCGACCGGGAAGTAGCCGCCCTTCACGCCCGGCCGGTAACCGGTGTTGCCGCCCTCGTATTCGCGCGCGGAATTCCAGTGCGCCTCTTCCGAGTCGATGTGGAAGAAGGTGTGGCCCATCTCGTTGGCGTAGCGCACCGAGTCGAAGATGAAGAACTCGGGCTCGGGGCCGAAGAAGCCGCTCTCGGCGATGCCGCTGGCCTTGAGGAAGGCCTCGGCGCGGCGGGCGATGCCGCGCGGGTCGCGCGAGTACGCCTGCATGGTCGCCGGATCGAGGATGTCGCAGGTGATGACGACGGTCGGATCGGCGGTGAACGGATCCAGGAAGGCGGTCGACGGATCCGGCAGCAGGACCATGTCGGACTGGTGGATGCCCTTCCAGCCGGCGATCGAGCTGCCATCGAACATCTTGCCGTCCTCGAACAGCGAGGCGTCGACGATCGACTTCGGGAAGGTGACGTGGTGCTGCACGCCGCGCATGTCGGCGAAGCGCAGGTCGACCCACTCGACCTTGTGGTCCTTGATCAGTTTCTCGACGTGTTCGAGGGACATGGGAGCTCCGGAGGGGCTGAAGGGCTGAAGCCGCTGAAGGGCGGGGGCTGGCGGGGCCAACGCGGAAGGGATAGCAAGCGACGTGCCAGTTTCGGCGAACGCGCAAGTCGCTGATCCTGCTGGCGTTCCTGGCCCGGAGCGCGATGGCTTGCACAGCCATGGGGCAATCCCGCAGCCGTCTTGCGCCAATCTGGTGCATGGGCCGTGTCCGCTATGCTCGCGTGCCCGCGCGCCCCGCGGGTGCCCCTTCCCTTCCCGCGTCGTTCCCGCCCATGCCCCCCAGCCTCGCCGCCCTCCTGCTCGGCATCATCGAAGGCGTCACCGAGTTCCTGCCGGTCTCCAGCACCGGCCACCTGCTCATCGCCGAACGCTGGCTCGGGCACCGCAGCGAGCTGTTCAACATCGCGATCCAGGCCGGCG
>JBQCFN010000129.1:0-6893 GCA_051959035.1 Lysobacteraceae bacterium
CGGGCTCGGCGTGATCACCGACGTCGCCCTGGACCCCTACACCACCCACGGCCAGGACGGCCTGGTCGACGACAGCGGCTACGTGCTCAACGACGAGACCGTCGAGGCGCTGGTCCGGCAGGCGCTGTGCCACGCGCGCGCGGGCGCCGACGTGGTCGCGCCCAGCGACATGATGGACGGGCGGATCGGCGCGATCCGCAGCGCGCTCGAGCAGGATGGCCACCTCCACACCCGCATCCTCGCCTACAGCGCGAAGTACGCCAGCGCCTTCTACGGCCCGTTCCGCGACGCGGTCGGCAGCGCCGGCGCGCTCGGCAAGGGCAACAAATCCAGCTACCAGATGGACCCGGCCAACAGCGACGAGGCGCTGCGCGAGGTCGCGCTCGACCTCGACGAGGGCGCCGACATGGTCATGGTCAAGCCCGGCATGCCCTACCTCGACATCGTGCGCCGGGTGAAGGACGAGTTCGGCGTGCCGACCTTCGTCTACCAGGTGAGCGGCGAGTACGCGATGCTGCGCGCGGCCTTCCAGAACGGATGGCTGGACGAGCGCGCCTGCGTGCTGGAGGCGCTCACCGGCATCCGCCGCGCCGGCGCCGACGGCGTGTTGACCTATTTCGCGCTACAAGCGGCGCAGTGGCTGCGCGAGGCGCACTGATCCATACCCACGACAGGGAGAGCACGGCATGAAGCGTTACGCGGTGATCGGACACCCGGTAGCCCATTCGCTCTCGCCGCGCATCCATGCGGCGTTCGCGCGCCAGGCCGGCGTGGCGATGGAGTACGTCGCGATCGACGCCGAGGACTTCGACGCCGCGCTGGACGCGTTCGCGGCGACCGGCGGCCTCGGCGCCAACGTGACCCTCCCGCACAAGCCGCGCGCCGCGCACCGCTGCGCCACGCTCACCGAGCGCGCGCGCCGCGCCGGCGCGGTCAACACGCTGGTGCGCACCGAGGCCGGCTGGCACGGCGACAACACCGACGGCGCCGGCCTGGTGCGCGACATCACCGACCGCCACCGCCTCGACCTGCGCGGCCGCCGCACCCTGCTGCTCGGCGCCGGCGGCGGCGCGCGCGGCGTCGCGCCCGACCTGCTCGACGCCGGGATCGGCGACCTGTTCGTGGTCAACCGCAGCCCCGAACGCGCCGACGCGCTCGCCGACGCGCTGGCGATGCCGGGCCGCGTGCACCCGCGCTACCTCGCCGACCTGCCGTCGCTCGGCGAGTTCGACCTGATCGTCAACGCGACCTCGGCCACCCGCAACGGGCAGCTGCCGACGCTGCCGATGTCGCTGGCGGGCCGGCGCACGCTGGCGGTCGACCTCAGCTACGGCGAGGCCGCGGTGCCCTTCCTCGCCTGGGCGCGCGCGGCCGGCTGCCGCGAGGCGGTCGACGGGCTGGGCATGCTGGTCGAACAGGCGGCCGAGAGCTTCTGCCTGTGGCACGGCGTGCGCCCCGACACCGACCCGGTGTACGAGATGCTGCGCGCGCGCGACGACGCGCTGGTGTCGGCCGACTGAGCCGTCGACCGAACCGACCGGGCCGGCGGGCTACAGCAGGCCGTCGCGCTTGATCATCAGGTAGCGCTCGACCAGCGCGCCCGGCAGTTCGGCGCTGGTGACGTCGAGCACCACCACCCGGTGCTGGCGCAGCGCTTCGTGCGCGGCCGCGCGCTGTTCGAGGTAGCGCGCCGCGGCGGCGGCGCGCAGCGCATCGGGCAGCGCGTCCGGCGGCGTCGCCAGCGCCATGTCCAGCGCCTCCTCGCGCAGGCTGGCGACCACCACCCGGTGGCGCTGCTGCAGCAGCCGCACCGCGGCCAGCACGTCCTCGATGTCTTCGTCGCGCAGGTTGGTCACCAGCATCACCAGTGCGCGCCGGCGCTGGCGCAGCGCCAGTTCGGTGGCGGCGGCGAGGTAGTCGGTGGCGACCGGCGCCGGCTGCAGGTCGTAGCTGGCGCGCAGCAGCACGTCGAGCGCGCCCACCCCGCGCTGCGGCGCGACCCAGCGCTGCGGGCCGCCGGTCGCGAGGAAGCCGACCGCGTCGCCCGGGCGCAGCGCGAGGTAGGCGACCACCAGCGCGGCATCCAGCGCACGGTCGAAGTGCGCCAGCGCACCGTCGCGCGCCAGCATCCGGCGGCCGGTGTCCACCACCAGCAGCAGCTGCTGGTTGCGCTCGTCCTGGTACTCGCGCGAGATCAGCCGGCGCATGCGCGCGGTGGCCTTCCAGTCCACCTGGCGCAGGCTGTCGCCGACCCGGTAGTCGCGCATCTGGTGGAAGTCGGTGCCTTCGCCGCGGCGCCGCCGCAGGTGGGCGCCGACCAGGCGCGATGCCTGCTCGGAGCCGAGCAGCGCGAGGCGCGCCAGCGGCGCGAAGTTGGGATACACGCGCACCCGCTGCGGCGCGCCGGCGACGAGCGCGCGCCGCCACAGGCGCCACGGCGAATGCAGCCGCAGGTGCACGCCCGCGAAGACGAAGTCGCCGCGCAGCTGCGGGCGCACCCGGTAGCCGACGCGGGTGTCGCTGCCGGCGGGCAGGCGCAGGCGGCGTGGCAGGCCGCTGCCCTCCCAGTCGGATGGATGCAGGTCGTGCACGTCCAGCTGCTGTGCGTGCTCGCTGGTCAGGCACAGCGCGACCTCGCGCTCGACCCCCAGCGGCAACACCTCCGGCAGCGCGCGCGCGACCCGCGGCGGGGCCTGGCGCAGCAGCGCGCGGCCGTCCCGCGCGGCGAGCAGCAGCACCGCGCCGCCGGCAAGGCTCCAGGCCGCCACGGGCAGCAGCGACGCGCTCGCCGCCAGGCCGAGTAGCGCCCAGCCGGCGAGCAGCGCCACCAGGGCCGGCGCCGGCCTCATTGCCGCGGCGCGTCCACCTTGGCCAGCACCGCGTGCAGCACGTCGTCGGCCGCCTGGCCCTCGATCTGCAGTTCCGGCGCCAGCGCGATGCGGTGGCGCAGCGCGGGCTTGGCGATCTCGCGCACGTCGTCGGGGGTGACGAAGTCGCGGCCGGCGAGCACCGCCTGCGCGCGCGCCGAACGCACCAGCGCGATGCTGCCGCGCGGGCCGGCGCCGAGCGCGATGCCCGGCCACTTGCGCGTCGCCGCCGCGATCCGCACCGCGTAGTCGACCACCGCCGGGTCCACCCGCACGCCGGCGGTGCCGAGCTGCAGCCCGAGCACCTCCTCCGGCGCCGCCACCCGCTCCACCTGCGACAGGTCGAAATCCGAGGCCATGCGCCCGTCGCTGACCGCCGCGACCATGCGCTTCTCGTCGGCGAGCGACGGATAGCCGATCAGCACCTTGAGCAGGAAGCGGTCGAGCTGCGCCTCCGGCAGCGGATAGGTGCCTTCCAGCTCCAGCGGGTTCTGCGTCGCGAGGGTCAGGAACGGCGGCGGCAACGCGAAGCTCTGGCCCTCGATCGTGACCTGCTGCTCGGCCATCGCCTCCAGCAGCGCCGACTGCGTCTTCGCCGGCGCGCGGTTGATCTCGTCGGCCAGCAGGAGGTGGGTGAACACCGGCCCGCGGCGCACCTGGAAGCGCTCGCTCTTCGGGTCGTAGACCGCGTGGCCGCTGATGTCGCTGGGCATCAGGTCGGGGGTGAACTGCACGCGCGCGTGGCTGCAGCCCAGCGCCTGGGCCAGCGCGCGCACCAGCAGGGTCTTGCCGAGGCCGGGCACGCCTTCCAGCAGCACGTGGCCGCCGGCGAGCAGGGCGACCATCACCTGGTCGAGCGCGGCGTCCTGGCCGACGAAGGCCTTGGCGACCTCGGCGCGGATCGCGGATGCGCGCGCGACCAGGGCGTCGCCGGTGACCGGCGCGGCGGGGCTGACACTGTCGTTCACAGGCGGTTCCTCAGGGCGATCAGGCGGGAAATGCGCGCAAGCAGCTCGGGGCCGTTCGCGGGCGGATGCGGTTGCAGGGTGTCGCGCACGCCCGCCACCGGCAGGCCGGTGCGCGCGGCGACGGCCTGCGCCTGCGCGTCGCCGGCGAGCGCGGCGGCAAGCGGGTCGCGCCGGCGCAGGCGCGCGAGCACGGCGTCGCGCATGGCCTGGTGCAGCAGCGCGTCGCGGCCGTAGCGGTACAGGTGCTCGCCGCTGGCCTGCACGTGCTCGACCAGCGCGCGGCGCGCCTGCGGCCGCGGCGGCAGCGGCGGGCCGAAGCGTTGCGCGCGCATCCACAGCCACGCGGCGAGCGCGAGCAGCAGCGGCAGCAGCACGCGCCAGCCGTGCGCGAGCAGCCAGCGCCACAGCGGCGGCATGTTCGCCGCGTAGACCAGCTGCACCGTCCCGGCGCCGTAATGCGGCGCGAGCAGCTGCCGCGCGAGCGCCAGGTGCGCGGGCTCGCGCAGGCGCGCATTGGCGAGGAAGCCGAGGCTGGACACCACGTCCACGCTGCCGAGGCCGTGGCCGATGCGGACGAACACCAGGCCCGCCTGCGGGTCGCGCCAGCTGGCCAGCGGCGTGGTGCCTGGACGCAGCCGCAGGCGCACGTCGCCGCAGAAGTCGGACACCGTGCCCTGGCCCGAATGCAGCCGCAGGCATTGCCGCTGGCCGGGGGCCGCGCCGACGCCCAGGCGCTCGCCGAGCGGGCCGAACGCGGGCGCCGCCGGCCCGTTCGCGGCCGGCGCCGCCACCACCAGGTGCGCGCCCCGCGCGACCGCCGCCAGCAGCGCGTCGGCCTCGCGCGGCGCCAGCGCGCGGATGTCGCCGAGCAGCACCAGCGCATCGTCCGGCCCGGGCGGCGCGGCGGCGAGGTCTAGCCGCGCCCGCGATGCCACCGCCACGCCGTCGGCGCGCAGGGTCGCCTTCAGCGCGTACAGCGGGTTGTACGCGGCCTCGCCCTGCGGCGGCAGCGCCTGCCAGCGTTCCACCCGCTGGAAGGCGTACAGCCAGGCGCCCGCCACCAGCCCCAGCAGGAGCAGCGCCAGCAGCGCGAGCACGACCTGGCGCGCGCGCGGCGTCATGCCGCCCACCCGAAGCGCAGCGCCAGCCGCGCGAGCAGCGCCTCGAAGTCGTCCGCCGCCGGCAGGCGCTCGGCGTAGGCCGCGTATTGCCAGACCTTCACCGCGCCGGCGAACGCCTCGCGCTCGTCCGCCGCGAGCGCGCGCGCGGCGCGCAGGCATTCGGCCTCGGTCGCGCCCGGCACCAGCGCGACGCCGGTGCGCGCCGCCATGCTCTCGACGCTGGCGCGATAGACCAGCGCGAGCGCGGCACGCGGCTGGCCCGCGCGCCAGCGCCGGCGCGCCTCGCCGACCACGTCGGCGGGCAGCGGCGCGTCGTCGACCAGCGGCGTGGACACCACCGGCGACGGTTCGGGCGGCGGCGCGCGCAGGCCGTCGCGCAACCATGGCCACCAGCGCGGCGCCTTCCACGCCAGCAGCAGCACCAGCACGGCGAGCAGCAGCCACAGTCCGGTTTCGCCGACGAAGCCGACGATGCGGCCGAGCGCCTCCAGCAACGGATTCGCCTTGGGCGTCCCGCGCGTGTCGTCGTGGGTGCGCGGCACCCATTGGGCCACCCGCTTGCGGCCGCCCAGCAGCGGATCCTGGTAGGCCACGCGCGCGGCGCGTGCGAAGCGCGCCTCGTCCACGTAGCCCGCGCCGAACACCTGTTCCACCCGCGCCGGCGCGGGCTCGGGCGGCGCCTGCGCGGCTCGCGCCTGCGGCAGCAGCGCGCAGGCCAGCAGCGCGAGCGTGGCCGCCGCCTGCAGGCGCGCGCGCATGCGCCGGAACGCGATCTCCAGGTCCCAGGCTTCCAGCTGCGTGCGCCGGTTGAGGTAGAGGCCGAAGCCGGCGCCGACGTAGAACGGCTCCACCAGCGAACTCGCCAGCCACAGGATCGCGTTCCAGGCCAGCTGCGCCCACGCCGGCGGGTGCTGGAACAGCAGCGCCCACACCGCCTTCGCCGATTCGCTGAGGAATTCGACCGGCACGAACAGCAGCCCGAGCACCACCACCCCGGCGGCCAGCACCATCTCGAAGTGCGCGCAGGCGACGGTGAGCATCACCCCGGTGCCGCGCACCGAACCCCCGATGACCCGCCGCCGCGCGCCGGCCTCGCGCCCGCCTTCGAGCAGGTCCACCGGCAGGTACAACGAGCGCGCCATCCCCGCCCGGCGCCAGCTGAGGTAATGCAGCATCGGCCGCCAGCCCCAGTGGCGCTGCGCGGCGACGGCCTCGCGCACCGACGGCGCGGCGCCGAACACCGCGCGCGACAGCACGTACAGCGGGATCCGGTCGAACACCGGCTTGAGCCACCACAGCAGCGCGCCGGCCCAGGGGATCGCATCGAAGCCCCAGGCGAGCAGGTTGGCCAGCGCGAACACCGGCAGCGTGCAGGCGAACCACGCCGCCCAGATCGTGCGCGCGTGCCGGCGCACCAGCGCCGTGCCGAGCTCGACCGCCTCCCACGGCGAGCGCGGCCGCAGTTCGACCGTCAGGTCCTCAAGGCGCATCCGCGAGGCTCCGCCCGCCGCGCCACAGCCACAGCCCCACCAGCGCCCACAGCAGGCCGCCGACGGCGAACTTCACGGCGCCGGGGATCCAGCCGATCGACGACCAGAACGCCTCGATGAAAGCCGCCACGACCAGCATCGCGAACACGCCCAGGCACAGCCGCGCGCCCATGCGCCCGGCCTCGACCAGCGCATCGACGCGCCGCCGCCGGCCCGGCGCGAGCAGGTCCAGGCCCAGCCGCAGGCCGGCGCCACCGGCGATCACGACCGCGGTCAGCTCGAACGGCGAATGCCCGGCGACGAAGCGCCAGAACGGCGCGCCGTGGCCGACCGCCTGCAGGTGCCCGGCGACCGCGCCCATCACCACGCCGTTCATCGCCAGCACCAGCACCGGGCCGATGCCGACCACCAGCCCGCTGGCGAAGCTGCGCAGGCCGATGCCGACGT
>JBQCFN010000130.1:0-3918 GCA_051959035.1 Lysobacteraceae bacterium
GCGCAGCGCTGGACCGGCGACGAGCAGGCGGCACTGCGGCTGGAGTTCGCGGCGGACGTCGCGCTGCGCGAGGCCGCCGGCTTGACCGATCCCCGGCGAACCCGCAGGCTGGCAGCCTGGTTCGACGCGGCGAACCGGACCCGCGCGCTGCTGCGCACCACCGTCCGGCCCGACCTCGCCGTCGCCGAACTGCTGCTGGCCTGGCGCACGGACGCCGGCGCGCAGGCGGGACAGGGACGCGCAACCAACGAGGTCAGGCGCTGATGGCAGCCAACGTGGGCGGAGCGCGGCAGGGCATCCTGTCGCTGGTGGTGAAGGACAAGGCGCAGCTGTACAACGCCTACATGCCGTACCTCAAGAACGGCGGCGTCTTCGTGCCCACCGCCAAGCGCTATTTCCTCGGCGACGAGGTCTTCCTGCTGCTCACCCTGCCCGAATCGAACGAGCGCCTGCCGGTCGCCGGCAAGGTGATCTGGGTGACGCCGCCGGGCGCGCAGGGCAACCGCACCGCCGGCATCGGCGTGCAGTTCGCCGACACCCCGGAAGGCGAGGCGGTGAAGGGCAGGATCGAGGCGCTGCTGGCCGGCACGCTCAACGCGGACAAGCCGACCCAAACGATGTGACCCCGCGCGCGCGGCGCGCCTTCCCGCCGCGACGCCTTCATGCCGGGACCGCCTCCCTGCAGGAGCGCCTTCCAGGCGCGAGCTCTTCTTTCCGCGTTGCAGGCGCGCGGCTGCAAGCCGCTCCCGCGCGGCGCGCTGCCGCTGCGGCGTTCACCCCTGGCCGCGCAGCAGCGGCGAATCCCAGCCCGGCCGCGGCGCGAAACGGTCGCCGTGGCGCGCCTGCAGCGTGGCCAGCCGCGCGAGCAGCGCGTCGGCGCCGGCGCTGCGGATGTACTGGATCGGGCCGCCGCGGAACGGCGCGAAGCCGGTGCCGAAGATGACGCCGGCGTCGAGCAGGTCGGCATCCGCGACCACGCCGTCGTGCAGGCAGGCCACCGCCTCGTTGAGCAGCGGCAGGATCAGGCGGTCCTCGAGGTCGGACGGCGCCTGGTAGTCCTTCGGCAGCGCCGGCTTCACCGGCTTGCCTTTCTCCCACTTGTACAGGCCCTGGCCGTCCTTGCGCCCGCGCTGGCCCGGCTGCGGCGGCGCCGACAGCGCGACGGGCACCTGCACGCCGAGGAAGGGCGCGAGCTCCTGCGCCACGCCGGCGGCGACGTCCAGGCCCACGGTGTCGATCAGCTCGATCGGGCCCATCGGCATGCCGAACCGCACCGCCGCCCGGTCGATCGCCGCGCCCGGGATGCCTTCGGCGAACGCGGTCGCCGCCTCCAGCATGTAGGGAAACAGCACCCGGTTGACCAGGAAGCCCGGCGTGCCCGCGACCGGCACCGGCAGCTTGTCCAGCGCCTTGCAGAAGGCGGCCAGGCGGCGCCCGGTCCCCGCGGCCATCGCGTCGTGATGGACGATCTCCACCAGCGGCATCAGCGCGACCGGGTTGAAGTAGTGCAGCCCGGCGAACTGCGCCGGTCGGGCGATGTGCTCGCGCAGCTCGGTGAGCGGGATCGACGAGGTGTTGGTGGTGAGCAGCGCGTCGGCCTGCATGCGCGGCTCGAGCTGCGCGTACAGCGCGCGCTTGGCCTCGGGCTGTTCGATGATCGCCTCGATGACGAGGTCGGCGTCGGCCACGCCGTCGCCGGCGAGGTCGCCGCGCAGGCGCGCCGCCACCGCGGGGCGCTTCGCCTCGTCCCGGACCTTCTTCGCGAACAGCTCCTTCGCCCGTGCCAGCGCGCCGTCGATGAACGCCTGCTCGCGGTCGTTGAGGGTGACCTCGAAGCCCTTGTAGGCCGACCACGCGGCGATGTCGCCGCCCATCACGCCGGCGCCGACGACGTGCACCCGGCGGATGCCGCTGTCCTTGCCGGCCTGCGCCTTCAGCCGCTCCTGCAGGAAGAACACCCGGATCAGGTTGCGCGCGGTCGGCGTGCCGGCGAGCTTCGCCACCGCCCGGCGCTCGGCCGCCAGCAGCGCCTGGACGCCGCCGCCGGCGTTGCGCCAGGTATCGATCAGCGCGTATGGCGCGGGGTAGTGCTCGCGCCGCGCCTTGCGCGCCACCTGCCTGGCCAGCATCGGCGCGAGCAACTGCCGCGCCAGCCAGGTGTTGGTCGCCCATGCCTTGAAGCGCTGGCCGAAAGGCCGCACCGGCCGCCTGGCCAGCAGCTCGATCGCCGCATCCAGCAGTACCGGCGCGGCGACCACCTTGTCCACCAGCCCGATCGCCCGCGCGGCCGCGGCGGACAGCGCCCGCCCGGTCAGCATCATGTCGAAGGCGGCCGGCGCGCCGACCAGCCGCGGCAGGCGCACGCTGCCGCCCCAGCCCGGGTAGATGCCGAGCTTCACTTCGGGCAGGCCGATGCGGGTCGAGGCATCGCCCGACGCCACCCGGTAGCGGCAGGCGAGCGCCAGCTCGGTGCCTCCGCCCATGCAGAAGCCGTGGATCGCGGCGACGGTCGGGCAGGGCAGCTCGGCGAGGCGCTGGAACACCTGCTGCCCGCGGAACAGCGCGTCCTTGACCGTGCCCTGGGCGTCGAACTGCTGGAATTCGCGGATGTCGGCGCCGGCGACGAAGCCGGACGGCTTGCCGCTGCGGAACACCACCCCGCGCGGCGGATCGATCGCCAGCCGCTCGATGAGCGTGCCCAGCTCGATCAGCACGTCCTGCGACAGCGCATTGACCGACTCGCCGGCGCGGTCGAGCGTGACCACGACGATGCCTTCGCCGTGCGACTCGACCTGCCAGTGCGCGAAGCGCAGTCCGGCGAACTCCGCGGTGATGCGACCTGCGGTCATCCGGCACCATCCGATGCGGTATGGGGAGCCCAGTATCATCCGGGCGTCCTTTGAAGCCCGTCAATCGGCCCCCATTAAGCAGCCCGTCCGCCGCGGGAACTTCCGCGCGGACCCGCTGTCCCACCGACCGGCCTTTCGTGCCGGACCGACATCAGGAGTGCCGGCGCGGCATGGCTGAAGTGGAATCCCCCCACGACCTGGACCTCGAGCTGGTCCGGCGCGTGCAGCGCGGCGACAGCGCGGCGTTCGACCTGCTGGTGCGCAAGCACCAGCACCGCATCGCCGGCCTGATCGGCCGCTACATCGCCGACTGGAGCGAGGTGCAGGACGTGGCGCAGGACACCTTCCTGCGCGCGTACCGCGCGATCGGCAACTTCCGCGGCGACGCGCAGTTCTACACCTGGCTGCACCGGATCGCAGTGAACACCGCCAAGAACCACCTCGTCGCCCACAACCGCCGCCCGCCGACCGACGACGTCGACGCCGACGAGGCCGTCCAGTACGAGGCGGGCGTGCGCCTGCGCGACACCGACACGCCCGAGCGGGAACTCATGCGCCAGGAGATGGAACAAACCGTGGTGCGCGCGGTCGAAGCCCTGCCGCAGGAACTGCGCGACGCGATCACCCTGCGCGAGGTGGAGGGCCTGAGCTACGAGGAGATCGCGCAGCGGATGGGCTGCCCGATCGGCACGGTCCGCTCGCGCATCTTCCGCGCCCGCGAAGCGATCGACGCGCAGCTGCGGCCCCTGATGGACCTCGAGAACACCCGGGAGCGATTGACCCGATGAACAACTCCGCCGACGCCAGCCGCCACGACGGCGAACGCATACTCGACCACACCCGCCTGCAGCTGTCGGCCCTGGTCGACGGCGAGCTCGCGCCGGACGAGGCCGCCTTCCTCATGCGCCGGCTGCGCCACGACGACGAACTGGCCGGCTGCTGGGAACGCTGGCAGCTGGCCGGCGAGCTGCTGCGCGGGCGCGGCGGCGCGCGCCTGCCGGACGGCTTCAGCGGCCGGGTGATGGCGGCGGTCGCCACGCAGGCGCCCGCCGCGGCGCCCGCGCCGGCG
>JBQCFN010000131.1:0-5234 GCA_051959035.1 Lysobacteraceae bacterium
TGCGCGGCGTAAAGCCGTTGCCGCGCGCGGCGCGCTTGCGGACGCCGCCGCCGACGGTCAGGGCGCCGCCGCCGGGCGCACCACGAAGTCGCCGTCGACCGCGCGCCCGTCCTGCAGCTGCAGCCGGATCGTGACGTGGTCGCCGGTGGCCGGTCGCGCGCGCGGCGCCATCAGCATGAGGTGCAGGTGGCCGGGCTGCAGCGCCACGCGGCCGTGCGCTGGCACCGCGAGCGCGGCCACCGGACGCATCCTGCTCATGTCGTTCTCGACCGTGCTTTCGTGCACGGACACGTCGGCATAGGCCTGGGCGCTGGCGGCGGTGACCACGACCGCCGCATCGCAGGGGTTGTCGATGGTGGCGTAGCCGGCGTCCATCGGCATGCCGCCGTCCGGCACCAGGCGGATCCACCCATCGCGCACCTGCGGCAGGCAGGACGTGGCGCTGGCCGCATCCGACGCGGAAGGCGCGGCGGGGGTGGCCGCATCGCGCGAACAGGCGGCGAGCGCGCCGGCGGACAGCACGGCGACGGACAGGAAGACGGCGAGGGTCGGGCGGGATGGGTGCATGCGCCTATGATAGCCGCTGCCCTTCCCGGAGCCCGCGCATGGCCCTCGTCGAACGCATCGTCCATGGCGACATCCACGAACTGAAGCTGGCGCGCCCGCCGGTCAACGCGCTGGATCCCGCGCTGTGCGGCGAGCTCGCCGAGGCCGTCGAAGCCGCCGTGCAGGCCGGCGCGCGCGGGCTGGTGCTGTCGGGCGGACCGAAGGTGTTTTCCGCCGGCCTGGACGTGCCGCGCCTCGCCGCGCTGGGCGCCGACCGCGCCGCCCTGCACGCCGCGTGGGAAGCGTTCTTCCGCGCCGCGCGCACGCTGGCGCGCTCGCCGGTGCCGGTGGTCGCGGCGATCGGCGGCCATGCGCCGGCGGGCGGCTGCGTGCTGGCGCTGTGCTGCGACTACCGGGTGATGGCCGAAGGCCCCTACCGCATCGGCCTCAACGAGACCCAGGTGGGCCTGGTCGCGCCGGAAGGCATCCAGGCCCTGTTGCGCCGGGTGGTCGGCGCCCACCGTGCCGAGCGCTTGCTGGTGGCCGGCGAGCTGGTCGAATCCGAACGCGCGCTCGCGCTCGGCCTGGTCGACGAGCTGGCGGACGTGGAAGGCGTCGCGGCGCGCGCGCGGGCGTGGCTGGAACAACTGCTGCAGCTGCCACGCCAGCCCATGCTGGAGACGCGCGCGCTCGCCCGTGCCGACCTCGTCGCCGCGCTCGAGCCCGGGCGCATCCGCCTGGAGGAGTTCATCGCGGGCTGGTATTCGGACGACACCCAGGCCGCGTTGCGCGCCCTGCTCGCCCGGCTCGGCAAATAGCGGCGCGGCTGGTTCCGCCGCGCCGGTGCCCGCTCAGGCCGCCTCGCGCGCCACCGGTCGCGACGGGTCGGCGATCCAGCCGCTCCAGGAGCCGGTGAACAGCCTCGCCCCGCGCAGCCCGGCACGCTCCATCGCCAGCAGGTGGTGGCAGGCGGTGACGCCGCTGCCGCACATCACCATGGTGTCTTCCGGCGCGTGCGCGCCGAGCAGCGCGCGGAATTCCGCCGCCAGCTGCACCGGTGGCTTGAACCGGCCATCCACCAGGTTGTCCGCGTACGGCCGGTTGACCGCGCCCGGCACGTGGCCGGCGACGCGGTCGATGGTTTCGTTCTCGCCGCGGAAGCGGTCGGCGGCGCGCGCATCCACCAGCAGGTCGCCGGCGGCCAGGCGCGCCTGCACGGCATCGGCGTCGAGCAGCCGCGACGCATCGAATTCCCCGGCGTAGCGTGCCTGCGCCGGCGCCGGCACGCGGCTGTCGACCGGCAGGCCGTGCGAGGTCCAGTGCTTCCAGCCGCCGTCGAGCACCGCCACCTTCTCGTGCCCGAGCATGCGCAGCAGGAACCACAGCCGCGCCGCGATCGCGCCGTCGCCGTCGTCGTAGGCGACCACCTGCGTCTGCGGGGTGATGCCCCACGCGCCGAGCCGGGCCGTGAACCCTTCGGCGTCGGGCCACGGGTGGCGGCCGGCGCCGGTGCGGCGCATGTCGGACAAATCGCGGTCCAGGTGGGCGTAATAGGCGCCCGGGATGTGCCCCTCGAGGTAGGCGCGCTCGCCGGCGCCGGGCGCGGCCAGCGAAAACCGGCAGTCGAGGATCGCCAGGTCGGGGCGCCCGAGCGCGATCGCCAGGGTGTCGGCCTGCACCAGCGTGGTCCATCCGCTCATCGCGCGCGCTCCATCCGTTGCCGGAGATTGTGCAGGATCGAGGCGGTCGCCCCCCAGATCCTGCGCCGGGGGTCGTCCGGGTTGACGAATTCCAGCACCTCGCGCGGCCGGCCGCGCCACTCGATCCGGCGCCGCGCCAGGCTGGCCGGGGCCAGCAGCCTCGCCAGCGGCACCTCGAAGACCTCGGCGACCTCGCGCGGATCCGGCCGCGGGCGGTAGTCCGGGTCCACCAGCGCGACCACCGGCAGCACGCGGAAGCCACTGACCGTCGCCAGCGGATCCAGGAACCCCAGCGGCGCCAGCTGTGTGGCCGGGATGCCGACCTCTTCCTCCGTCTCGCGCAGCGCGGCGGCGACGGCGTCGCGGTCGTCGGGTTCGACCCGGCCACCGGGGAAGCTGACCTGCCCCGCGTGGTGGCGCAGGTCGTCGGTGCGGCGGGTGAGCAGGACATTGGCGCCATCGGCACGCGACACCAGCCCGACCAGCACCGCGGCCTCGACCGGCGGTGCGCCGGAGAGCAGGCCGTCGAGCTCGGCGAGGTTCCAGCACGGCGCCGCGGGCGGCGCGGCCAGCGGATGCAGCGCGGCGAGCAGGCGGGGATCGGCGGGTCCCGCGTTCACGTCCGGCCCGCGGCCGCTTCACGCGCTGGCAGCAGCGTTTCCATCACGTGCAGGCGCTCGGCGTCCGACATCCGCGACCACGCCGCGATCTCGTCGACCGTGCGCAGGCAGCCCCGGCACAGGCCGTCGGCGCCGAGGGCGCAGACGCCGATGCAGGGGCTGAGGACGGCGCGGAAGGAAGTGTCCATGGTCGGCCCATTCAAGCATCCGGGGGCTGGCGCGAAAAGCAGAACGCCGGCGCGAGGCCGGCGTCCTGCAGGACCGCGACCGGAGCCGCGGTGGATCATCGCACCCGCTTACTTCACGCTGTCGAGCTTGATCTCGAACACCACCGCGACGTTCGGCGGGAACTGCGAGCGCGGATCGGCGCCGGCGTACTTTTCCGGCGGCAGGGTGACTTCCCACTTGGCGCCGGCCGGCATCTGCACCAGCACCTCGCGGATCGCCGGCACCTCGATGCTGCTGACCTTCATCGCCGTCATCTTTTGCGGCGGCTGCGCCGGCTGCGGGCGCTGGCCCCACGGGAACGGGCCGGCGACCTCCAGGTCGACCGTGCTGGCCTGGGTCGGCTTGGCGCCCGAACCGGCCTCGATCACCCGGTACTGCACGCCGCTGGGGAGCAGCTTCACGCCGGCCTTGGCCTTGTTCTGCGCGAGGAAGGCGTCGCTCTTGGTCTTGTTGTCGCCGGCTTCCTTCTCGTACGCGGCCTTCGCCTTCGCGCCGAGGCGCTGCTGCATGGCCTCGTAGGCGGCGCGCATCTGGTCCACCGGCACCGTCGGATCCTTCTTGGCGTAGCCGTCCTGGAGCGCGCGGGTCAGGGTCGCCATGTCGAGCGCCTCGCCGCTCTCGGCGGCCTGGCGGCCGAACTGGTAACCGAGCGCGTAGCTCAGCTTGCCCTTGTCGGAAGTGGTGTCCTGGGCGAGCGCGGCGCCGGTCAGGGTGAGGGCCGCGAGGGCGGCGGCGAGCAGACGCAACTTCATTCGGTACAGCCTCCAGGATGAGGGAGCTTCCATGTCGCCCGGTCAAACGAACGGGGCGGCGAACACCGCCCCGCGGACCGGCCAACCGGGCACGCTAGGATAAGGGCCGCAGGGCACCATCGCCACTGACGACTCCCCTCCGACCGACCCGGGCCCGGCAAGTTCCGCGAAAACGCCGGCGCGCGCCACTGCCGCAGAGATTTCCGCTCATGACCGATTCACCCTCCCCCGCCCCCTCGCTGCTGGTCGAGGACCAGGGCGCCGTCCGCATCCTCCGCGTCAACCGCCCGGACAAGCTGAACGCCCTGGACTCGGCGACGCTCGATGCCCTCCACGCGGCCTTCCAGGCCGCCGCCGCCGAGGACGCGGTGCGCGTGGTCGTGCTCACCGGCAGCGGCCCGAAGGCGTTCGTCGCCGGCGCCGACATCGCCGAAATGAACGCGCTGACGCCGGTGCAGGGCCGCGACTTCTCGCTGCGCGGCACGCGCATGATGCGGTTCGTCGAAACCCTGCCCAAGCCGGTGATCGCGATGGTCAACGGCTTCGCCCTCGGCGGCGGCCTCGAACTGGCGATGTGCTGCCACCTGCGCATCGCCGCCGACACGGCCAGGGTCGGGCAGCCGGAAATCAACCTCGGCCTGATCCCCGGCTTCGGCGGCACCCAGCGGCTGCTGCGGCTGGCGGGGCGCGCCGCGACGCTGGAGCTGTGCCTGACCGGCGCGCCGATCGACGCCGCGCGCGCGCTGCAGCTGGGCATCGTCAACCGGGTGGTGCCGACGGCGGAACTGGAGGCCGAAACGATGAAGCTGGCCGCACAGCTGGCCAGTGCCGCGCCGCTGGCGCTGCGCGGCATCCTCGACTGCGTCAACGTCGGCGGCGAATGCGCGATCGGGGAAGGGCTCGGCTATGAAAGCACCCAGTTCGGGCTGGTGTTCTCGACCCAGGACATGCGCGAGGGCACGGCGGCCTTCCTCGAGCGGCGCAAGCCGGCGTTCCAGGGGCGCTGAGTCGCCCCGTGGACGCACGAGGGTCGTGGTGATGGGCGATCGACGCCGCGCATGGACCCGCGTGATCGGATGAGCGGGATGCCCTGCCCCGCCTGCGGCTGCAGCGCGCCTTCGCCCGCGCACGCGGTCGCCGCCGCGCTGCGCGAGGGCGACCTCGCCGGCGCGCTCGACGCCGGCCTGCTCGAACGGGCGCCATGCCCGTCCTGCACGCCCGCGTGCGCCATGCGGGTCGCCGCCGCGCGCGCGGAGCGCGTGGCCGCTTTCGCCGCGCGCGAGCGCCATCTGGCGCGCCAGGCGCGGCTCGCGCGGCGCCAGCAGGAGCGCGATGCGCGCCGCGCGGCGCCGCGCGCGGCAGCGCCGGCCGCCGGCGCTCCGCCCGCA